>NZ_DFDO01000182.1:0-6246 GCF_002367915.1 Acinetobacter sp. UBA3025 | reverse complement strand
TCACGTGAATTCATCATGAAAGATGCCTATTCTTTCCATGCGGATCAGGAATCTCTGCAAGAAACTTACGACAAAATGTACGAAGCGTACTGCAAGATCTTTACCCGTTTAGGTCTGGATTTCCGTCCAGTACAAGCGGATACCGGTTCAATCGGTGGTTCAGGTTCACACGAATTCCACGTCTTGGCTTCAAGTGGTGAAGATGATATCGCCTTCTCAACTGAATCTGATTATGCGGCTAACATCGAAATGGCTGAAGCAATTCTTGTCGGTGAACGCGCTGCTCCAACGCAAGAACTGAAAGTGGTTGATACCCCAAATCAGAAAACCATTGCTGATGTATCCAATTTCCTTGGTACTGATCCTGCGCATTCAGTAAAGGCATTACTGGTTCAAGGCGTTGCAGCTGAAGAAGGTAAAGCAGCTCCTGTCGTTGCCCTGTTCCTTCGTGGTGACCATGAACTGAATGAAATTAAAGCCGAAAAGCATCCAAAAATTGCTGCGCCTTTGGCTTTTGCTACTGAAGCTCAACTTGCTGAACTAGGTTTGACTGCTGGTTTTGTAGGTCCGCAAGGTTTAGTAGAAAAAGGCCTAACAGTAATCGTTGACCGTGCTGCTTCTGTACTGTCTGACTTTGTTGCAGGTGCAAACGAAGCAGACAAGCACTCAACTGGCGTGAACTGGGAACGTGATGCGCAGTTTAGCGAAGTTTATGACCTGCGTAATGTGGTTGAAGGCGATCCTTCTCCAGATGGTAAAGGTACACTTCAAATCAAACGTGGTATCGAAGTAGGTCATATCTTCCAGTTAGGCAAAAAATACTCTGAAGCTTTAGGCTGTAAAGTCTTAGGTGAAGATGGCAAACCATTCACTGTAACGATGGGTTGTTATGGTATCGGTGTGACACGTGTCGTAGCATCTGCAATTGAACAGAATTACGATGAAAAAGGTATCATCTGGCCGGCTGCGATCGCTCCATTTGAAGTGGCAATTGTGCCAATGAATGCGCATAAATCACCTCGCACTTTAGAAGCAGCTGAAAGCTTATATGCAGAACTGCAAGCTGCTGGTTTTGACGTATTGCTTGATGACCGTAACGAGCGTCCAGGTGTGAAATTCTCTGATCTTGAATTGACTGGTATTCCACATCGCATTGTGATTGGTGAAAAAGGTCTGGATGCAGGTACTTTTGAATATAAAGGTCGCCGTGATGCAGAATCAGTAAATCTTTCGAAAGAAGAACTACTGACAAAAATTGCGAAATAATTTTTTCTGAATCAATAAAAAATCCCGCTTAGTGCGGGATTTTTTATATGTCTGAATTAGCAGAACTTATGTCCGCCAAAGCAGTTTGAGGTCACATTCTGGTTCTGTAGCAGCTTATCCATTAAGGTTAAAGTTGCAGGAGTACCATCTACATAGTTAGTAAATTTACCTACATCAATATTCAATTTACGTACCACCGCGACATTCGCCAGAGACCCTAAAGCCTCGCCCACACTGACATCAATCAAGTTTTCAGGACGTAAAAGAAATTCAGAAATAGCAGTTGCTACCTGAGGTAACACGAATGAAATATCAACTTCATCTGTGGTTTTTAATACACCCAGTTGAATCGGGTCTTTAAAAGATAGCCACCAACCTGGTTTGGCAATATCAGCCGCGTCCGCACCTTGCCAATGCACATTCTGACTCTGTAAAGACAAATAACCGCCTGTACCATTTAATGGAATATTATGGATCATATTTAGAGCCTGAACAAAGGTGACGTCCATATTCAGGTTATCCAGACTTGAACCAGCACCCATTTGAAAGAAAGAATGTGTTCCTAAATTAAGAAATCCAATTAATGGATCAAACTCTACATACAGCTTATCTTTTGAAAAATCTGGTGTACCAATCACATCACTTGGCAAAGTTGAACCCGTTAAAGCCTTTGCTAATGGAATCGAAGCAATAGTAGAACGGATATTACTTACAGTCGCTGACTTTAAGCGTTGCCCAGTCACGACAGTTTCTGGCATAGTAAAGTCTACCCGCATGGAAGGCACTGTAATCCCGGTATGGCCATCAGCACCTGGCTTACTGGTAAAAGTACGTGTTTGTCCTAATGCTTTTAAATTCCCTGAGATTTTTTCATCATTTGCAACACCAAAGGTTCCTGCTTTAGTCACGGATTCACCAGTGGTTTGCGCCATTTTCATATAACCACTAAAACTTTTGAGGCCATCATTCGGATTTTCGACGTTGTCAGTCCCCATGGTTAAGAGTCCGACAATTTTATCTGCACCTAGACGGAAACCGACCACTTCACGGGTAGAGGCACTTCCGCCATTTTTAATTGCAAACTCAACAAAGGGATTACTCACACTGGCGCTGGTATTAGCACGGTCACCTGAAAAGACAGGGTTACCCTTATCATCAAGACTGGTATTTAAGCCACTCAATGCCAGGTTAGAAATATCAATATCACAGCCATTAGTATTCCCAATACTGTTATTAGTTCCACCACAACCGAGCTGCAAAGTTTTGATATTAATGTTCAGTTCCATTAAAGCTTCAATACTTAGCTTATGGAAGTTAATCCCTTGTGATGAATCATAAGCATTTTCCAAATTTAATAAGGCCTGTGCATCAACTGCCGATAAAGCCTCATCGTCTAAGGCTGTCATTGCCATCGCCTGTTGAGTAAGGCCCATTAAAGTGACAATCAAGCTATTCAATATTATTTTTTTCATGAAATCATCCCTTATTTCAGCGCGGTGTAATGCCTAGCGTACTGCGCATGGTTCCGCCTGTGAGTGCAATTGTTGCTATATTCTGCATATTGCCATTTGTGGTCATGGCCATGTTGGTTCTAAACGGCTCGATAATCTTCTGATCTTTATTAAATTTAATTTGATTATCTAAAGTAATAGTATCTTCACTCACGCCTATTTTGGTGATTAATCCTAAATTTCCTTCCATACGATTAAAGTTAATCGCAGAAGTATGAACTGCACCTGTGCTATCTACATCTTCATTAATCAGACTAAAATAACTACCAAGATTATTAACATCACCTTTTTCTGCAGAAGTTAATGTTCGGAACTTAAAGTTTGCATCCAACGATAAATAATTTGCGTCTGCTACATCCAGTCCTGGAATAATCATTAACTCACCACTACCATCAAGCATCATGGCAATTGTTGTTAATACATCGTCGCGTTTAGAAAAGTTGTCATCAGGAACAAACTGATCACATTTATTGCCTGATACACAGTTATATTTAGATCCTGGTAATTGCCCAATTGCCACTTCAGCTTTCGCCGCGATCAGCAATTTATCAGCTTTTACATAGATGCCTTCATCTTCATAACCAATCACCCCTTTGGATTCAATAAAGGCATCAATATTTCGAAGGCCAGCATAATAGTTTCGCGCATGGCCATTCTCTACACCACCATCAATTAAAAGAATTGAAGTTGTACTTGGTGCTCCAGTTTTGGCATCCTTTCCATAACCTTCAGTTGATGCCATCACGTTATAGGCAATACCATTCTTGTCACCGTCATATTTTGTACCCGATAAGGCAACATTGGCATTCAGGTTGTAAATTGGAATACCAATTCCCCAAGAACCACTATTCCCGGAAATAACACCAGTATCATTAGAAATAAAATTTGCTTTGGCTGCAATCGACTGGAAATCCATACCCCGTATGGCGATTAGTGCAAAATCCTGATTAGCAGACGTACTGCTTAAAGTTTGCTGCAAAATCGGATTACTTTGTCTAAGCGTTGACTTAATATTGTCATTCACTAAAAACTCTAGGCTCTGTGCCTGAATTGTATTGATATAAATATCGCCAAAATCGATATATGCATTATTTTTTCCAGTTAATGAACGTAATTCATTAAACTGAACTGCATAGCTTCCTTTACCCGTATGACCAATTTCCAAAGTCGTTGGATTTAAACCCTGTGCTGCTGCCACTTCCTGATTGGTAAAATCAGCTGATAAACCAAGATGCAAGCCGCCTTCACCTGCGTTATAGCTTGAAACACTGCGATCTTGTCGCGTCAGCACACCACCAACTTTATTACTTATATCAAAAGAGTTCAGTTTTGACTGATCAGCACCTAACGACAAACGTGCATTACTCACTGCACCCGAAATACCATAGCGCATGATATTTTTTAAATCGCCATCTCCATTCTGATAGCGTAAATCAAAGTTTAATCCAGCTGTTTGCGCACCAGTTGTTCCTACAGCCACTGGTTTTAAATTAATTAGATGGTCTTGTGTGCCACTTTTACTGGCGAGTACGACGCCTTGTATCGGGTCTATATACATATAGCCCGTACCAGCGAAGTTAAAATTAAAGTTATCTAGAACTAAGCTATTTGTACCTAAAGTATGTTTGATCGTGGCATCTTGCAAATTGAAATCGATAGTAGCTGTTTCATTCTTATTGAATAAACCTGCTGTCGTATGAAGCACCATTTTAAATGGACTATCAATCGCAAGACCTAATTTGCCCAAATTTTGATTGTTTTCGACACAGCTTGTTCCAACACAATCCTTACTCACAAGTTTAAAATCTGCATTGGCACTAAAGGGAGCTACGCTTGCTTCTAGACGGATCCCTGCACCAGCATCGGTCGCACCGACATCAAACTTAAGCTGGCTTAAAATCGCATTTTGATCTTTGCCTAAGATTTCTACTTTATGCAATCCCAGTCCCATCTTGGTATTTACATCAGCATTCGGGTCATACCAATTGAGCTGTTCAACTTCTACTTTTGATACCTCGTGTGTAATCGTAATACCGTCTTGACCAGTGATATGACCCAATTCTTGTTCTTCAATCAGCTCTAGTGCATAACTATGCTGTGCTAAACAGACACATGCCGTTAATAATTTAATTTGTGATTTTATTTTTTTCATTCTTTCATCCCTATACTGCATCCATGCAGTTAGCAACGGCTTTGTGCACTCCCAGCTGAGCAGTTAAAGCCAAATATTTTTAAGTTTCCTGACATGTGCATGTTGCCGTGCATATTGAGACCCATAAACCCCTTCTCACGCCCCCGGTCAAATTCTGGAACATCTGCTGAGGCAGTGGTATATGTACCGTCCGCTTTATAAACACGATTGGTGAAGGTCGTATACTTCTCTGAATTGGCATAGCCTTCTTTATCGCCCTCACCGGTTCCGGTTTCAATAGCCAAAGTATTAAAACCCAAGTTTCTTATTTTTAAAGGTTTATCATCATAAAAAGTGATTTTCATGGCTGTTTGAGGATCGCCTGCCACATTAGTAATTGTAGTGCCATCGATAGAAAACTTATCAATTTGCAGGGTGCCTTGTATGCCTTTAAATACCAGCCATTTTTTATTGCCTTGAGCATCAACATGATTGTTCGGAGAAATAGCCAAGCGACAAAACAAGGTGTTAATTCCACAATCTGTTGTTGGCTTGTAATACACCTCTAACTTATTAGCGACCGTTTCAGAAATTTGAGATTTCGTTAAATCAGTAGCGTATTGATGGTTGAGTGACAAGGTCCAGCTTAAATCTGCTCCGCCTTGACCCGTTTCCGCTGTCATTTGCTGCGGATCAAGACTGACCAAGCCGGCTTGTGTCGCAAAAGAAATCCCAAGAACTGTAGCAAGCATTAACTTTTTCAACATTGCCCTATTCCTTTATAGACCTGTAGTTTTTATTTTTAGATGTTGAATCAACACACCATCAATCACTGCTGAACCAAAATTCCTCATTGAGTTATCAGTAGCCCCCCTAAATACCACACCAGTAGCATTATTATCATCTTTTGCCTTCAGCATATTGGTATTGGCAATACGTTCTACAGAACCAATGGCGATACTACTGTGAGTTGCATCACGTCCTTGATACAAGGCAATGCTATCTGAAGCTTGAGCTTTAATTTCAGTACCACACGTATATACATTACATGTGGAGCCTAAAAGTGCTTCTGACCCTAAAAAGCCACCTTTTCCATCTGGATAACGCTGATAAATCCGATTGTAAATATCTGGAATTTTAGGAATACGTGTTACTTCCAAAATAATATTATTTCCTTCCGAACCCACAACAAAAGGCTGGTACATACTTCCTAATACCAGGTTGATATTCGGGCTATATAAATACAATCCCTCGGTATCATGAAATATAGGAGCTGCAGAGCCATTTAAAGCAGGAGTCGGACCATCTCCATCAAGATTATTCTCTTTTGCTGCGCTA
>NZ_DFDO01000306.1:0-14945 GCF_002367915.1 Acinetobacter sp. UBA3025 | reverse complement strand
AGCTGCGTTCGGTTTCTGGCAGGTTTTTCATTTCCCAGGCATAGACAGCCTGCATACAGGTCTGACGCTGCTCCTGAGTCAGCGCTACACCATTCGGCCATTTGCCAATTTCAATGGCTGTTCTTAAGCGTTCTACAATCTCAGGATTGAGTACGGCAAGCATTTGTTCAATATTCATATTTAATCCTGCTTAAGATAGTCGAAGTCCTGATTCCAGCCCAGTTTGGTTCGACATGCATTATAGAAGTCATAACCTGGCGGATGCAGAAGATTCAGTTTAAAGGGATGCTTACGAATATGGACGCTATCGCCAACATTCAAAGACACACTGTGTTGTCCATCCGCACTCACCATCGGCAGTACGCGATTTTCACGAATCATCAGTTTAATTTCACTATGCCCTCCGACCACAATCGGACGTGAAGACAAGGTATGCGGATGCATCGGCACCAGCACAATTGCATCCATACTTGGATGCACAATCGGCCCACCACCGGAAAGCGCATAGGCTGTTGAACCGGTCGGTGTAGATACAATCAGACCATCACTATGCTGGCGATAGACATATTGTCCATCAATATTCAGCTCGAAATCAATCATGTGTACCGATTTACCGGAGTGCAAGACCACATCATTCAGGGCAATCGCATCATAGATGATTTCACCTTTGGAGCGAACTTCCATTTCCAGCAAGAAACGGCGTTCTGCCTGAAAATCACCTTTTAATACCTGATCCAGTTTAAAGATGACTTCAGTTGGCTTGATATCTGTCAGGAAGCCCAAACGACCACGGTTCACCCCGATCACTGGCGTATTGTATTTTACCAATGCCCGCGCTGCATGTAACAGTGAACCATCCCCACCTACCACAATGACTAGATCAACCACTTCACCCAACAAGGCGCGGCTAACTGTTTGGGTATTCTGATAAGGAACCAGTTCAGCTGTATCTGCATCAAAAACAGGATGTAGACCTAAATTGAGCAGATGATCGTGGATCAGGCATAAGGTTTCAACCACTGAAGATTTATCCGGGCGTCCAATCAACCCGATATTTCGAAATGTCTTGTGGGAAATTTGCACCAGTGTCGTCGCTCCGCTTCGAATCCTGCTTATCATAACATTAAGCTTGAATAGGATGACAATTTATAACATGACAAAGCTGTGCAGGATTGAATTGAAATAGATTGAAATTAAGGAGAAAATGTGAAGTTTAATTTTAATTTTAATCTCAATAATTGATTAAATATTGCAAAATAATGAAAAGCTTCGCATGATTAGCACAATTTCACAGGGTCTTATCGTCATTTATGAAATCTGAACGAGGTATGGGGTTCATTGCCTTAATCTTCTCCATTCTAGTCATTTCTGCATTTGTAGCATTTAGTATCTATTTGATTAAATTAGATAATATTGTTCGTGAAAAATTTGAAGGTCAACGCTGGGATATTCCGGCCAAGGTTTTCGCACGCCCGATGGAAGTGTATGTAAATGCCCCGGTCAGCCAGCAGGATTTCCAACAAGAATTAAAATTACTGGGTTATAAAGGTTCGGACAGCTATACCAAATCGGGCAGCTTTGTCAGCACTGGCAATACCATGTATGTGCATACCCGTGGCTTTGATTTTGGCGATCGCGTTGAACCTGAACAGGTATTGAAAGTCAGCTTTGATGGCGATCAGATTGCTGAAGTAAGTGCGACCAAACCCTCTTCTAGCGGGATTGCCCGTCTGGAACCTTTATTGATTGGCGGTATTTACCCGCAGCATAATGAAGACCGTGTGCTGATTAAGCTCAATAAAGTGCCTAAACCGTTAATTGACGCTTTAATTGCTACCGAAGACCGTAATTTCTACAATCACCATGGCGTATCTCCACGCGGGATTGTACGTGCAGTGGTGAGCAATATTACTGGTGGTAAGCGTCAAGGTGGTTCAACCCTCACACAGCAGCTGGTCAAGAATTTCTACTTAACACCAGAACGCACCTTAAAACGTAAGGTGAATGAAGCCTTTATGGCAATGCTGATTGAATTGCATTATGGCAAAGATGAGATTCTGGAAGCCTATTTAAATGAAGTGAATCTGGGCCAAAATGGCAACTATTCCATAAATGGTTATGGTCTGGCTTCACAATTTTATTTTGGCTTGCCGTTACGTGAACTGAATATTTCTCAACAGGCCTTTTTAGTCGGTCTGGTACAAGGTCCAAGCCTGTATAACCCATGGCGTAATCCTGAACTTGCGAAAAAACGTCGTGATGTGGTTCTAAATAATATGCTAGTAATGGGTAATCTGACCCAAGATCAGTATGAAACAGAAACTGCCCGTCCGCTGAACGTGATTTCCAAGCCAACTTTAGGCCCTGCTCGCTTCCCGGATTTTCTGGATATCGTTCGCCGTCAGTTGCGTACCGAATATCAGGAAACTGATTTAACCAACCAGGGTCTGCGTATTTTCACAACCTTAGATCCATTGGCACAAACCCGAATTCAGGACAGCTTTAAGGAAAGTGTAGCCCGTTTAAGTAAAGGCAATCCAGGTCGTCTAAAAGATTTGCAAGGTGCTGTTCTGGTCGCACACCCTGAAAATGGCGAACTGGTTGCAGCGGTAGGTTCTACCCAGGACTTTACCGGTTTTAACCGTGCTTTAGATGCCAAGCGTCAGGTGGGTTCATTACTCAAACCGGTGATTTATCTGACAGCGCTAGAATCGAATCGTTATCACTGGGCCAGTCCAATTGAAGACAGTCAGATCACCATTCAAAGTGATGGCAAACCCTGGACACCGAAAAACTATAGTGGTAGCGCACATGGTGTAGTACCGATGTCTCTTGCCCTGTCACAATCCTATAACCTGTCTGCGGTACGTTTGGCACAGGAATTTGGCCTGTCGACCTTTATTAACCATCTGCAAAAATTCGGTGTGACTTCTGACATTCCTTCTTATCCATCTATTTATTTAGGTGCAGTAGACATGTCACCGATGGAAGTGATGAATATTTACGGTAACTTCGCAACAGGTGGCTTTAAATATCCGGTGAAATCGATTCGTTCTGTAGTCGATGCGAATGGCCGCTCGCTTGAACGTTACAGCTTAAGTGTTCAGCCGACGATTGATCCAGCATCAGCCTATGCTCTGAATTATGGTTTACAACAGGTCATGTCGAGTGGTACTGGTCGTTCTGCCTATAACAGTTTGCCACGCAACCTGAATCTGGCGGGTAAATCGGGTACGACAAACGATACCCGTGATTCATGGTTTGCAGGTTATTCTGGCAACTATATGACAGTGGTCTGGTTAGGTCTGGATGACAACAAAGTCACTGGATTAACCGGTTCTTCAGGTGCACTTCCGGTCTGGACCAATGTCATGAAACAGCTGCATCAGAAGCCGGTGAATCTGGCTCAGCCTAATGAAATTGAATGGCACTGGCTGGACCGTTATACAGGTAAACTGACTGCCCAAGGCTGTGATGGTGCCATGTATATTCCGATTTCACGTCATGCCTTGCCTAATCAGGCAACTGCTTGTGGCATCTCGCATTACGCCACTGAACCTTATACGATTGATTCAGAACCTTCACCAGAAGATGAGGAAGATGATGATCTCAATCGTTATATACAAGAAAGTGAAACAGAAATAGAACGCGAAGTTGCTAAACAAACCCGTATTATCGCGAGTGGAAGTTATAGCCAATAATTGAGTCTATGTTTATGTTAAGAAAATTGATTCCTGGTCTGCTCATCCTCGGTCTGGTGGGCTGCCAAAGCATGTCGGAGCCAGAACAGCCTGCGGCTCCTACTAAACCTCCGGTTCAGCAGAAACCAAAATCCTCTACACCTGATGGTGTAGTGATTACGCCCTATGATCGACCGGAGATTAAACGTCAGAAGATTGTGATCCCTGAGCAAAAGCCTCAGGCACAAAAGTTTGATGATGGACGTAACTTACCTGCATTTAAAAAATTGATGCAGCAAACCCAGCAGGCCTATAGCAAGCAGCAATATAATCAAGCTGAAACTTCTGCAGTACAAGCTCAGCGTTTGGCGCCCCAAGCTTCAGAAACTTATCTGTATCTTGGCTTGATCGCAAACCGTAAAAACCAGCCGGCCCGTGCAGATGCTTTCGCCTTACGTGGTTTGAGCTATGCGCAGACCAATGCAATGAAAAAGCAGCTCTGGCAGGTGCGCCTGAAAGCAGCTCAACTGCAAAAAAACACCAAAGCCATTCAGCAAGCTCAGCAGGTCTTAAAGAAATTTTAAGGCCCTGGCGTGAGCCCGGTTATTTATAATAAGTTTCTGACTTAAACATAACGGATCCCTGCAATCCCATAAGCATGCTGGTTTTGAGCATGGTCTAGATCTTCAGCCTTCAAACCGCCTAAGGCAAATACAGGAATCTGTACCTGTTCAGCCATCTGTTTAAATTTTTCCCAGCCCAAAGCTGCGGTATCAGGATGTGTTTCTGTTGCCAGTACCGGGCTGAGTAAAGCTGCTTCACAGCCTATGTTTTCTGCATGTTTTAATGCTTCCAGATCGTGACAGGCTGCAAGATAACGATAGCCACCAGCTAACTCCCCTTTTTGCAGTTGCATCAATTGAGACTGTTTCAGGTGAAGCGTACGAATGGTTTGCTGCTGCAATTCATTCAATTGTGACCAAAGTTCCTGATTAATGATCAATCTGGATAACTGATCGACTGGAATCTGCTGTAACTGGCTAATGTGTTCAGGGCTGGCCATTACTCGCCAATACAGCATCTGGTCTGTTTCCAGATTATTCAGGTGACTCAAGTCTTCAGAAATTTTGATCTTTCTCGGCCATTGCAGCTTTTGAATCATGGCCTGATTGGCTTTAGGAAAATTTAGTTCACTGAGTTCATCCCGGCTATACCAGCGCCAAGGCTGCTTAATTCCAGCTAATTGTTCTGGCTGAACTGAAGCATGGAAAATATGCAGATTGACAATGACATCTTCATATTCATGCGAAATAAAATCAAAAGCCTGCCATTGCTCGATGTCAATTCCGACTTCTTCAATCACTTCACGTCGACATGCCTCTACAGGCAATTCGCCCTGTTCTACTTTTCCGCCTGGAAACTCATATTTATTGCCCTGATGCTGTTTGGCTTCACGCCAGCCGACTAGCACCTGAGTTTGATGAAATAAAATAGCGATTGCGACATGAATCGTAGCTTTGGACATAATGTTCTGAACCATTGAAGTTTTACAGATTGTAAGCAAATTAGAGTTTTTTATAAATGCAGCAATTATTCGTTGACAGATCTATTCGATAATGATTATCATTTAAATTAATCCAAAACACACCACGGAGTCGACGGAATGAACACACCATTTAGCCTATTTACCCGCAATAATGATACTCAGCATGCGCTACCGATGTTGCATTCGAACAATTTATTTGCGCTAGGACGAGAAATCCGGATTATGCATGCGGGTGAAGAATACCGTCTACGTTTGACTCGTAACAACCGTCTCATTCTGACTAAGTAATTTAAATACTCCAAAAATAATAAACGTGGGAACAGGCAGTATGAATCAGCGCATACTGCTTTTTTAATTGCTAGATCTAATGACTATATTATTTAGATTGAAAAATTAATGAAACTTTAAGTCCACCCAAACCTGACGGCACATAATCAATCTTGGCTGTATGTAGCTGCATAATCTTTTGACAAATTGACAGTCCCAAACCTGAACCTTGTGTTCGCGTGCCCAAGGCGCGATAAAAACGCTCGCCTAAACGTTCGATAACCTCTTCCTGAACCCCCTCTCCCGAGTTTTCAATCACGACTTGTAGATTCTTGCCTTCAACTATAGTCTTGATTTCGACCTGTCCCTGCACAGGCGTATAACGAATGGCATTATCAACCAAATTGCGGATACAGCTAAAAATCAGCTCTGCATTTGCTTCAATCACTGCATCTTCAAGTTTTAAGTTCCAGTGGATCTCTTTTTCCTGAGCAAAAGGTTGTAAAGCTTGTAAGACCTCCTGAACCAATACTTTAAGATTCACCTGCTGTTTGGGCAACTGCTCTGCATGTTCTGGATCAAGCCGAGCCAATAGCAGTAAGTTTTCCAGAATCTGCGTTCCGCGGTTGACGTCATTCTGAATCATCTGTAACGCTTGCCTAAGTTGAGCATCTTCCTGATATTTACGTTTCAGCACCTGTAAACGCATTTGAATGGCAGACAATGGGGAACGCAACTCATGTGAAGCATCGGCAGTAAAACGTTGCTCGGCAGCCAATGACTTTTCCAGCCTGCTCAACATGGCATTCAGCTGACGGATAATCGGTTGCAATTCAGTAATCTCAGGATCAGGACTTTGAACCGGAGTGAGATCCTGTGCAGATTTAGAACCGATTTCTCGGGAAATTTTATTTAAAGGTCTTAATTGCCGCTTAATGGCAAAACGTAAAATCAGCCACTGTAATATCCATAGGATAAATAAAATCCCGGCGAAACCTAAAGTCGTTTGCCAAAGCTCATCAAAGCGTACCGAAAGCGGTTGTACCACTTTCACTTTCAAGTCTTGATCTTCAACAATCAGGATGCGAATAAAATGACCATTTTCATAATCAAAGTGAAATCCATTTTTCTGTGCAAGTGGTATCTCATTAATCAGTTCATCATCAATTGAAGTTGTCAGTACTTGCTGATTCAGTAGTAAGGCATATTGAATATCAAACTGCTCACTGATTTCATCGACCTGCGCATTTTTGGCTTGATTAACATCTCCCAGAAGTAACTCTGAAATTTCCTCCATCAGATCATCATGCAGATCAATCGCCTGATAGCTGGAAATTCCCAATAACAGCAGCCACGCCAGAAATCCTGCCAGTATGGAACTGAACATGGCATGTTGAATCAGCCGACTTTGCAGGGAAATGGGTGCCTTCATATGGAGGCCTCGGGTTTATGCATCCGGTAGCCCAAGCCACGAATGGTTTTAATCATCTGATTGCCAATTTTTTTACGTAGCTGATAAATAAAGACTTCAATCGCATTGCTTTCGATTTCATCTCCCCAAGCATAGAGTGATTCTTCCAGCTGTTCTCGGGTAATGATATGTTCTGGTTTTTGCATCAGCTTATATAAAATCTGGAATTCTTTTGCAGTCAGATTAATGCTCTGCCCCGCCTTCATTACAGTCTTGGCTTGGGTGTCCAGACTAAGATCCTGCCATTGCAGGACATGATTTGGCATTTGCTGTTTTTGTCTGAGCTGGGCACGCACGCGAGCGGAAAGTTCTTCCAGACTAAAGGGTTTTACCAGATAATCATTGGCCCCCAGATCGAGTCCTGCAACCCGATCATGAATACTGTCCTTGGCGGTGATAAATATAACGGGCGTATCTTTCTGTTTATTGCGCAAGCTTTTAAGAATGTCATCTCCAGTTGCATTCGGCAGGCCACGATCCAGCAAAATACAGTCATACTGATGCTGTTCAATCGCCAGAATGGCATGATCCCCACGATCAACCTGATCAACCACATACCCGTCCATTTCCAGCCAGGTTTGAATACTTTCCGCCTGAGATTCATCATCCTCTGCCAAAAGAATACGCATGCTATGCTCCGCTTGTTTTATCTTTCTATCTTGCCTTGAAAAAGTTCCAGACTCAAAAAAAAACCACATGCTTTTTGGTAACTTACATGTGGTTTTTTGTTGCTGTCTTCAGATTCAGTTCAGGAAATCCTGCTGAAATTAGAACTGAACTTGGTCGACATCAATTTCAACACGTTTCGCAGGTTTATAGTCAATGTCCACTTCACCAATGATTACCACAGGTGTTTTAGCTGATACTGGTTTACCTTGCCAAAGTTCATCATCAATTTCGACAGTGATGGTGCCAGTATTGTCACGGAACTGGTATTTTTCATCACCGACAGCTTTTACCACATAACCTTTCAACTGAACCTTGCTGTCATCTTTCATGGTCAACGCTTGCTTAACTGTAGTAGTTTTAGCAAATGCAGCCTGATTCACCGCAGTTTCACTACTCGCAACTGCGACAGTCCCAATTGAACCCATTAATGCTGCTGCTAAAACAGTATTCATCATCATTTTCATTGCAGTTACCTCTTTTTAAAGTCTTGCCCTGTTTCGATAATGCTATTAAAACAGCCGAAGATGAATTGAATCTTAAGATCGCTTCATCTTCAGGATTAATTTAATGGCACAACTCTCAAAACTTCTTCAAGCGTGGTGACCCCTTCCAGAATCTTGCGAGCACCGGCAATCCGTAAAGGTTCTACCCCTTCTTTTTTTGCCTGCTGACGTAACTGATTCAGATTAGCATCCGCTCCGATCAACTGCTTGGTGGTCAGGCTAAGCGGCATAAACTCATAAATCCCGATTCGGCCTTTATAACCGGTATGGCGACACTCTTCACAACCGACTGCTTTAAAAACAAATTCCGGACGTGGTAAAGGATAGTCCACCGCCAGATGCTGCCATTCCTGCTCATCCAGGAAACTCTCCTGCTTGCAGTGCGGACATAGCTTACGTACCAGACGTTGGGCCAAAACGCCCAAGATGGTGGCTGCTGTTAAAAATGGTTGTATGCCCAGATCATGCAAACGGGTCAGACTCGACGGCGCATCATTGGTATGCAAGGTAGAAAGTACTAAGTGACCAGTTAATGCGGCCTGAATCGCCATATTGGCCGTATCTTGGTCACGAATCTCGCCGACCATAATAATGTCCGGATCCTGACGCATCAGTGCACGCACACCATCTGCAAAGCCTAGTTCAATTCCGTTATTGACCTGCATCTGGTTAAAGCTTGGTTCCAGCATCTCGATCGGATCTTCAATCGTGCAGACATTCACCTGCTCAGTCGCAAGCTGCTTTAAAGTGGAATACAGTGTGGTGGTTTTACCAGAACCGGTCGGTCCGGTGACCAGAATAATACCGTGACTATAGCTGGTCAGATTATTCCAGTCATTGAGCAGATGTCCTTCGAAACCGAGCTGCTGAAAACTTCTGACTAGAACCTCCGGATCAAAAATACGCATTACCAGCTTTTCACCAAATGCGGTGGGTAAGGTCGATAAACGCAGTTCTGTTTCCTGTCCTTTTGGAGTTCGGGTTTTTAAACGACCATCCTGTGGTTTACGTTTTTCTGCCACATTCATCCGACCCAGAATCTTGATTCGGGAAATGACTGCAGTCAGGGTATTGGCTGGCATGTTATAGATGGTATGCAATACCCCATCAATCCGGAAACGGATTTTGCCGGTGTCTTTGCGCGGTTCCATATGGATATCACTGGCACCCTGCTCAAAGGCAAACTGCAACACCCAGTCTACCAGTTTCACGATATGCTGGTCATTGGCATCCGGATTCTGGGAATCACCCAGTTGCAGCAAGGCTTCTACACCTTTATTTTCCCGCTCATAAGCAGATGATTTTTGCGAGCCACTGACTGCACGACTGACCTGATAATACTCAACAATATAACGCTGGAGCTGTTCCGGATTGAGCAATACCCGTTCAATTTTTTTCGGTGCAATATTCTGTTCGAGATTAGATACCCATTCAGTTTTATAAGGCTGATCTGTGGCGATCAGAACTTTATCTGGTTGAATTTCTACTGCCAAAATACGGTTACGCAATGCATATTCCTGTGACATGACATTGGTCAAGGCCTGCACATCAGCTTTGAGCGGATCGATGATATAGAACATTAAACCAGTTTTTTCTGCCAACCACTGACATAAACGGTTGAGTGTCAAAGTACTTTGAGGATGGGACTGATCAACCAGATTAAAGTGCGCGATCCATTGTAAAGGATGCCATTTTATTTGTTCACGTTGACGATGTGTGGTCTGAACTCGCATCCGGTCACGTTCAGTTATTTTTTCGTCTTTTAAAAGCTGATCCAAACACCAGCCTGTATCAATTTCAAAATCAAATTTCATGATTGATGATCCCCAAAACTGCCTCCACTATAACAAGTTTTTCCTGTTTTTCGCATTCTATCGCGGCTTCTCAAACCAGAAAGCGGTTGTGCCTTTCAAGAATATCAAGCACATCATATGGGTTTTAGGTCATAACCTTTTTCTGCTTGTCGATGTGTCAATTTTTCGCCTATATTTCAATCAGGATATCTTATTCAATCGCTGAGGCCAGGTATGGATTTAAGCATGGTTCCCTTAAATGGAAGTAGTTCCTTTCATGAGTTGCTTACTATCCTGACCGCCGCCTTAGGATGTGGTTTATTGATTGGTCTGGAACGTGAACGGCACAAACAGCATGAAGAACAGGCCAGTTTTGCCGGGCTACGCTCTTTTGCGATCTGTGCTTTATTAGGTGCATTGTGCTTTTTATTCGGAATGGCAATAGGTCTGACCGGTGCACTCATTATTGGCGGCATTGTCATTTTTTCCATCCGAAACCAGATAGAAGATCCAGGGATTACCACTGAATTGGCCTTTATTATGACCTATTTTATTGGGGCGATTTGTCTATGGAATATTCCTCTGGCTGCAGGGCTGGCAGTTCTGATCACAATAATTCTAATGGCCAAACACTCTATGCATAATATTGCCGGACAGTGGATTACTGAGGCTGAATTTAGGGATGGATTACTATTATTAGCCTTGATTCTGATTGGCTTGCCACTGACTCCTGACCAGCCTTTATGGGGTGAAGTACTGAACCCTTTTCTGATTTTAAAATTAGTAACTCTGATTCTGGTAGTTCAAGCTTTGGCACATATCGCTAAACGTTTTTTCTCGACCAAGAATGCCTTAATACTGTCTTCAATAGCCTCGGGTTTTGTTTCCAGTACTGCGACTATTGCTCAACTAGGCATACAGGTCCGTAAAGGTGAAATGGATGCAAAATCCAATGCCGGCGCTGCCCTGATGTCATGCATTTCGACATTAGTTCTATTATTCATTGTAGTGGGAGGCGTTTCCTGGGATTGGCTAAAAATTCTGCTCCTCCCTTCATTGGTCGCTATGCTTATTCTGGCTGCATGTGCATTTATATTATTATATAAAGCTGAACCTGCTAAAAATCAGGAGTCTCCTGAATCTTCTGACAGTAAAATGTTTAGCCTCAAGGAAGCTGTGATTATCGCTGCCGCATTAACCCTGATTCAGGCTGGCGTTTATGGATTAGAAATATTACTGGGCAATGCTGGTCTTCTTGCTGGTACTTTATTTGCATCCTTATTTGAAATTCATGCCGCAATGGCCAGTGTGGTCATTCAAGGGGATCCCTCCAATACCCGTTTGATCTATGCCTTACTCTTAGGTTTAGGCGCGCATGCCTTGGCCAAGTCGGTCAATGCAGCCTTAACAGGCGGTTTTAAATTCGCGTTGTATTTTGCACCGATACAGATTTTACATATGGCTGTGTTGACCGGTATTTTTTGGTGGATGTATTTTTGACTATTAAGTATATTCAAATAATTAATTTTTATATATTTTACAAGTTTAATTCTAATATTTTCTCGCTATAATCAGTTTGCTTCAATTAAGAAAAGCAATATTTAAATTAATTATTTTAATAAGGACTATTATGAAGTTAAAAAATTTATCGCTCGCTATTTTCAGTGCATTCATGCTAAGTGCTTGTGGTGGGGGCTCCTCTTCTTCTGATTCAAACCCTGAAACTGGAACTGGAACTGGAACTGGAACTGGAACTGGAACTGGAAATACTACCCATACAAAACCTGACTTCCAACAATGGTCATCATTCTATATTGATGAATATTCCGACTCGGATCTAAATTATGAAATTGAACAGCTAACCTTTGATCAAGGGAATATCTATATAAAAGTAGACGAAACAACAGGCTGGGATGAAAGTGAAACTTTCTATCTAACTGAAAATGGATTATATGATCACGGTTCTACACATGCGACCTATGGCAAATTGCAAGGGACTATTACGGCTAATGCAACCACCTGGAAGCAAGTTCCATATTCTCCAATTAATTCCACAGGATTAAGCAGTACACTTACATTCAAGGTCTTTGATATTAGTGGTAAAAATATTGCTCAAGTCCTCAGTCCAGAGCATTATGTCAATTTAAAATATAATTTACTCGATACCTACCCTATGGGAGAAAAAGGGGAAGATTTTTATCGAGCACTTTCTAATTCAACCTTCCCTACCGGATCTACTTGTATTCAACTCCAAACTATTGATAACTCACAAAAATATGTTGAGTTATATAAATATTCACTTGAAGATTATGTACAAGATTATTTGAAACTTGAATGGGCTGATATTTCAAAAGACAGTAAATATGCCAAACATACTTTTAAGGATGCTATAGCATATCTAGATCTTAGAGAAGATCAGCAATGGGGACTAGCTGAATATAAGAACAAATATTATGAAGTTGATTATCATCCAGCTGGAGAGGAATACAATATCAAAAATATTTTAGCCGCATCTAAAGCACTGGTTAATTCAGCATCTGCTCAGGACAAACCAGCTCTACAGGAGTATGCAACTTTACAAGAGAATGCATGCACTTTATTTAATAATATTGCATCTGAAGAATTAAGAAAGCAAATTAAAAAGTACTTATAATAACGTGATATAAAGTACTTTGAGTGCTTTATATTCATATTAAATAGGAACTCCAATTTAGTTGAGGTTCCTATTTTAAATCAGTATTTCATTTTAAAAATTCAATAAATTAACTGATCGACTATAATATCAGCTAAAGTAACTTTAAATTTCACATCCAAATCCGCAAACTTCATTCCATAAACTCGGTTCTCATCATCCTGATATGCCGGCCTAGGATCGAGAGATAAAACGGCTTCAAGTTCTTCTAGCAATTGAGCAGATATTTTTCCTTTTTCTAATAATAAATTTTTTTGCTGTTCAGCGTCCTTACTCCACATCACGGACTTACGTGCCGGCTCCTCCTGTGCATAGCCACTTTGTGCATCAATCACTGCATCCGAATATTGAATATAAGGTTTAATATCAACAATCGGAGTACCATCTAATAAATCACTGCCATTCACATATACACGTATCGATTTCCCTACTTTTCTAACTTCTTTAAGCTTTACCACAGATAAACCAATGGGTGCAGGACGGTACATACTACGTGTCGCAAACACCCCGATTTTCTGGTTTCCGCCTAAACGGGGTGGACGAACCTGCGGACGAAATTGCTGGCTCTGCTGATTTTTATTGTCATGAAACTGCCAGACTAACCAGAGATGACTAAACTCTTCGATGCCTTCAAATGCGAGTAAATCATTATATGAACCGGTCATTTCAATATAGCTTTCAACCTGTACCAAATTAGGCTGACGCGGGATGCCAAACTTTTCTTTATAGGGAGAATGCATATAGCCAATAATCGGCAGAGTGAGTTCGGTCATAATCACTTTTTTTGATAAGCTCAATTAAATATATTCAGTTTATAGAGAATGAATTTAGATTAGAATAGCAACCTGTTCTAATTTGATAACTTATTGAGACCTTTAATGGCTGCTTTTAACGTCGAAAAGATTACTCACGTCCACCATTGGAATGACACTTTATTCTCTTTTAAAACGACTCGTGATACTGCATTACGTTTTAAAAACGGTCAGTTTGTGATGATCGGTCTTGAAGTCAATGGCAAGCCTTTAATGCGTGCATATTCAATTGCAAGTGCAAACTATGAAGAAGAGCTGGAATTCTTCTCAATCAAAGTGCCAGATGGTCCTCTTACTTCTATCTTGCAAAAAGTTAAAGTTGGCGACGAAATCTTGGTTTCTAAAAAGCCTACAGGCACGCTGGTTCTTGATGACTTAAACCCAGGTAAAAACTTGTATCTTCTTTCTTCGGGTACTGGTCTTGCACCTTTCCTTTCTGTAATCCGTGATCCAGAAACCTATGAACGTTTTGAAAAAATCATCGTCGTTCACGGTACACGTTTCATTTCAGAACTGGCTTATCAAGATTTGATTCTTAACGAAATTCCAAACCACGAATTCTTTGGTGAATTGGGTGCCAAAGAAAAATTAGTGTATTACCCAACTGTTACTCGTGAAGAGTTCCATACTCAAGGTCGTGTAACCACTGCGATTGAATCTGGTCAACTGTTTGAGAAAATCGGACTGCCACGTTTCAATCCTGAAACTGACCGTGCAATGCTTTGTGGTTCTCCTGCATTCCTGGACGACGTTGCTGCGCTTCTGGATCAACATGGTCTGAAAGAATCTCCACGTATGGGCGTTCTGGGCGATTACGTGATTGAACGTGCATTCGTAGAAAAATAATCTGCAAAAATTCTTTTGCAATCCTAAAACGCATGCTTAAAGCATGCGTTTTTTATATCCAATAAGTCTTAATCTGAAAGAATTAACCCAAGCTATTCTTTACTTAAAATTTCTTATAATTAGCGTATTTATAAAAATTTAATTACTTAAAACAGTAAAATAAATGATAAATATCAATACTCACATTATATTTTTTAGTCAAAAAATCTTCTTAAATGTTAGAATATGTAACTGTAATTGATTTCTCATGAGGATTTATCCTCGCTAAAGACTTAGTTACATAAACTCTGTAAACTTTTAATTCGATCTATTTAGATCCCATTCTCCTGTTTCACCGTTTATGCAACCAAGCCGTTTTTTTATAGGCAAGGTATGAGCACTGAACAACCCTCCTCTATCGAGCGTACAGGGTCTAAAGTCTATCGCTATTTTGTAGTGGTATTAACTTTACTCGTTGCGCTGTACTTGATCATTCAAGGCGCTAAATTACTCAGCCTCGGTGGTACAAGCTATTATCTCATTGCAGGGATTGCCTATGTTGCAATCGCCATTTTATATGCGATGAAAAAAGCCTTTGGTTTCTGGCTTTCTATTGTTACTTTTATTGCAACCCTCCTCTGGTCTATTGCTGAAGTTCAAGGTTTGAGCTTCTGGCAATATATCCCA
>NZ_DFDO01000297.1:0-8374 GCF_002367915.1 Acinetobacter sp. UBA3025 | reverse complement strand
CTGGATTCGAACCAACGGATGCCGAGATCAAAACCCGGTGCCTTACCACTTGGCGACGCCCCTAGATTTGATGAACTGTAAGATGGCAGGGGTAGCTGGATTCGAACCAACGGATGCCGGGATCAAAACCCGGTGCCTTACCACTTGGCGATACCCCTAATACAGTACATCTACAGGTGAATAATGGCAGGGGTAGCTGGATTCGAACCAACGGATGCCGGGATCAAAACCCGGTGCCTTACCACTTGGCGATACCCCTATTGAACCTTGAAATGATGTAATGGCGATTCTTGTAGACTGTTCACCAAGTAAGATTTACATGGTGCATTCTCAAGAATGTCGGTCACATTCATATCATCAGTCACTTCGATAAAAACACAAGCACCTGTACCTGTAAGCTTTGCAACACCGAATTGATCGAGATATTGCATCGCCTCATCGACTTCTGGATATAGGCTTCGTGCCACTGGCTCAAAGTTATTTCCGAAATCAGATGGCTTTATCTGATAGGCGCAAAATTTAGAGGGCTTCGTGTCTCTTGTCAACGTTTTTTGTGAAAAAAGCTGTTGAGTGCTGATAAAACAGTCAGGTTTTAACACAATGAACTGTTTTTGATCTAAGTCTATGAATGTTAAGTGTTCACCAATGCCTTCAGCCCAGGCATTGCGACCATGAACAAAAATAGGCACATCCGCGCCCAGCTTGACGCCGAGCTCTGCCAGTTGCTCAGAATTTAAGCCACAATGCCATAACTGGTTCAGCACAATCAGGGTCGTTGCTGCATTGGATGAGCCACCACCAAGACCTGCACCCATGGGAATATTCTTCTCTAGTCGAATGATCAGACCAGAAGGCGTTTTGGCATAAGGCTGCAAAATCTGCGCTGCACGATAGATGAGATTCCGTTCCAAATCGACTGAGGCTAGACCTTCAATCTGAATCTGCTGATCATCTGTTTGCTCAAACTCTAGCCAGTCACACAAATCTATCAACTGAAAGATACTTTGCAGCTCGTGATAACCATCCGGACGGCGACCGGTGATATGGAGAAACAAGTTCAGTTTTGCAGGTGAGGGAACACGAATCATCATAGGCTTGCATCAGACCAGTTAACGGTTTTGAATCACCATTGTAATACGGTTTTCACCCCCATTCTCAAGCGACTGCTTTAAAATCAAGCGGTTTGGAACAGTTGCCTGCTGGTTATAACTCAGATCTACCGTCCAGCCTTGTTCAATAATCTGGCTGATACGCTGTGAGCTGTCTTTCTGGATCTGGGCAGATTGAGTCGCGGGACGTGCCTGTACCCAATCAACTAAATGACTAATCGGGGCTTGCCAGCCGGTTGCACGTTGCAATAGTTCTTCTGCCGTTGCTGCCTTGATCAGGCCGGTTTTGGCACTATTCAAAGTCACTTGGCCAGGAGTACCTGAAATCTGGGTTTTTCCGGCACCTAAGATACCAGTTAGTTCAATATCAAATTCTTCTTGCTGCTGAACCCAGGTAAAAAAGGCACTGCCGCTTTGCTGAGGTGTACGTACCCCGATTTTACCTTGCAGCTGGAACTGGTTTTCAGCCTGTACCGATGGCGTGACAGGCGCTTTTTGCTGAACCATCTGCTGGCAGCCACTCATGAACAGGGCAGTAGAAGCAAGGAAACAGCAGCCTAAAGTACTTATGTTGCGCATAAAAGAATGGACTCGTTCAGGATTGTGGTGCTAACAATAGCGAATTAAGTTGGTTTAATTCTGGGTCATTTGGATGGTTTTGTTGTAATTGTTGTAACACTTGATGGAATTGTTGTAGATCGCCTTTCATATAAAGCGAACGTGCATAACGGACGCCAATTTTTGCACTTGGATTCAGTTCATAGGCTTTAAGCAAGACTTGGGCAGCCGTGGTAAAGTCATTTTGCAAATAACAGATATAGCCATAGGTATCCAGAATAGAAGCCTGTTCTGGTGCGTATTCCAGTGCCTGTTCAGCATAGCGCCGTGCTTCATCCAGACGGCGATTTTGTCGCGCCAGTGTATAAGCATAAGCATTCAGATAGGTTGGACTATTCGGCTCGATTTTAAGCAGGGTTTTTAATAACTGATCCAGTTGATCACGATCTTCATGCGGATCTAACAATAAGACTTGAGCATATACCAGTTCCGGATCATCCGGCAGGTTTTTGCTGGCTTCTTCCAGAATCCGGATTGCTGCGTTCTTATTATTCATGCGTTTCAGAATATCCGCTTGAGCCAGATACAGGAAACTGGCATGTTGCGGATAATTAACCCGTTCCTGAGTCAGAAAGCGCAACGCATCATGCAGTTTATCCTGCTCGGCAAAGATGGCAATAATATTGCGTCGTGAGACCGTATATAGGCTGCCATCCACCAGGCGGTAATAAGCCTTGGCGGTTTCATAATGCTGTTTGCGTTCTGCATTGACCGCCAGATAGTAATAGGCTTCATTCTGGTACTGAGCTGAATAGCGGAGCTCAACCAGATATTTTTCGGCCCGTTCATATTGCTGCAGGTCAATACTGGTTAAGCCGGCAATAAACAGCGCTTCTTCATGTTGTGGTGATTTTTTCAGGATCGTTTCTAGTTTCTGTAAGGCCTTTTCAGCTTCATTCAGCTTGATCAGGTATTTAACCTCAGCCAGACGTATATCCATGTTGTTGCGATGTTTGCGACTGGCTTTCTCGTACCATTTCAACGTTTCCGCATCATCACCCAATGCCGCCAACAGATTGGCTTTCATTAGGATATAGCCAGTTGATTTTGGACGTTTTTTTAGGGCGCGATTAATGGTATTGAGAGCCTGTTCTAACTGACCTTTTTGTGCTTCCAGACCGGCGACCAGCACCAGAATCGAAGGATTGTCTTTGGCTTTGCTGGTATTTAGAGCCTGAATTAAATATTCACGGTCATCCGGCTCATCCGGGGCAATCCCGGCCAGAATTTCTTCCAGATCGGCGTTATCATCAATTTTCAGGATCTTTTCCAGCGTTTCTGCCGCCAGTTCGTACTCATGTGCTTTTAAAGCGATATGCGCCAGATAGAATAATGCCGGAACATCTTGCGGTTCTTGGACGACCCAGTGGGTAGAAATATCCAGCGCTGCATTCAGGTCTTCATGTTCGAGGGCGATATTGAGTGCGCGCTGTTTAACCGCGGTGGAATTGCTTTTAATGGCCAGCACAGTATAGTTGTGTAAAGCGTTTGGAATATCGCGATAGGCGAGTGCGAACTCGGCTATCATACTTTGTTTTATCGCATCATAATTTTGATTTGCATGGTAAACTGCTTCTGCTGCATAAAGATGAGCAGTTGAAGCCATGCTAACCACCAGCAAGAATGTGGTAGAATATTGCTTAATGGTAGGGCCGTTTATACGGCTAGTTGTTAGACGCAATTTTTCTTTATCCAAGTAATGCTTTTTATGACACCGATGTTGCACAATAGCATAAATTTAGTGAAATGATGACCTGATATGTCTTTCTTTGCATTGGGTGTCAACCATCAAACTGCCTCTGTAGAGCTGCGCGAAAAGATTGCTTTTAACCCTGAAAAGTTAAGCATTTTACTTGCCGAGCAAAGCCAGCACCCTGTACTGAATGATATGGTGGTGGTGTCTACATGTAACCGGACCGAAGTTTACGCGATGTCGGACAATGTCGACATGGTGCTAAACTGGCTCGCCCAGACCAATGGTATTGATCCCAAGCAATTACAGAATCATGTTTATCGCTATGAGAATGCGCAAGCCGTCACTCATCTGATGCGTGTCGCCAGTGGTCTCGACTCCCTGATGCTTGGTGAACCGCAGATTCTGGGACAGGTCAAAACCGCACTCTCTCTTGCCAAAGAATCTAAAACCGTTTCGCAAAACCTGAATCGTATCTTTGAATATGCCTTTTATGCGGCCAAGCGTGTGCGCTCGGAAACAGCAGTCGGCAGTCATGCAGTATCGATGGGCTATGCAGTTGCACAATTAGCATTGCAAGTATTTAGCCGGCCTGAGCAGTTAACTGTAATGGTCGTGGCAGCCGGGGAAATGAACAGTCTGGTGGCCAAACATCTGGCAGAAATGGGCGTCAGAAAAATCATTATCTGTAACCGAACTCGTGCTCGTGCAGAGAATCTGGCGCAGGAAATTGCCCACCGTGCAGAAGTCGAGATTATTGATTTTGATCAGTTGGCAGCAAACTTGCATCGTGCAGATGTGATTTCCAGTTGTACCGGTAGTTTGCATCAAGTCATTCACTATCCGGATGTCAAAGCTGCCTTAAAGAAGCGCCGTTACCAGCAAATGCTGTTGGTCGATCTGGCTGTACCGCGTGATATTGATCCAAAAGTTGAAAAGCTGGATGGAGTTTATCTCTATGGCGTGGACGATCTGCAAAGCGTGATTGATGAAAACCTGGCGCAGCGTCGTCAGGCAGCGGTCGAAGCGGAAGTGATGGTCAATCAACTGGCGACTGAGTTGATCACCCAGCAGAAGGTGAGTGAGGCGGGTAGTACGATTCATGCTTACCGGGATTATGGGGAAAGCTTACGTCAGGAAGAACTGGCAACTGCTATGCAACGTATTGCCAAAGGTGAAAGTGCTGAAACAGTATTGGCCGAATTTTCTCATCGTTTGACTCAAAAACTTCTGCATCCGACCTCAATCATGCTGCGTGAAGCTGCCAAAGCTGAAGATCCAAGCTATTTTGAAATGCTACAGCACAGTTTACAGGACGTGGTACAGCATCGCCGTAAGGTTAAACATTAAAATGATGTTGGAATAACTTTCCGATATTTAAAAGGCGTTTAAAATAAACGCCTTTTTTATTTCTTGGTTTTTAATCTTCGAGTAAGGTCATGGAACGTTTTTTATCAATTTCATAAATCCGCATCTTGAGATTTTTCATCTCCGCGATGCTACTAAACTTTTTCGATTTTAATTTGTGTTGTAGACACTGATATTGCAGCTTGATCGAGAAGTCTGCCGCCAGTTTGTCTGCCTGCTCAGGAGAAGAGGTGTAATCACTGACATTGGCATGTTGCAGGATATGCTGTAACTCATGATGATGTGCAGCACAGGCACCGAGTACATAATAGGTCGACAATTCCGGATCATCCGGCAATTCATCAAAAATCACATTAAATATATTCAGGATCTTGAACAACAGCTGATCTTCACTGACCAGTGCGCGTAATGGTTCAAAATGAATATACAGATATGGATGATTCAACAGAATCGCAATGACATACTCTTCGGCATCAATTTTGGTGCTAAAGCTTAGAGAGGCGTCATTATTGACTTTGGGTTGCCATTTGCGGCTAAAACCGAGTTTTTCCCGAAAGAACTGCTGTAGTAGATAACGGAATGAGCCAGCTTTGGGCAATAATTCGGTTAGATGACGTAGCTCTCCCATCACCTGACTTTTACCTTAAGGCGTTGCAATGTCGTGATTCTGGGTGAGATGAGCAAAGACAAAGTCAGAGAGCAACGGTGCCTGATCCAGCAGACGGCGGAAATTTTCAATGCCTTCACGACGAATCAGGGAGTCTGGGTCATGGTCATTCGGCAGGACAAAGAATTTGAGCTCACGCCCATCGTTCAGTAAGGGTAGAGCAATTTCCAGAGTACGGCGTGCCGCTTTTTGTCCAGCCGCATCACCATCAAAGGCAATGGTAATCCGGTTATTCTGCTTGAACAGAATATTTAGATGATCAGTATTACTTGCCGTCCCCAAAGTAGCTACTGCACCATGAATGCCATATTGCTGCAAGGCAATGACATCCATATAGCCTTCTACCATCAGCCAGTCTTGAGCTTTCTGCTTGCGACCTTCATACAGGCCATACAATAACTGGTTTTTATGGAAAACTTCTGAATCTGGTGAGTTGATATATTTCGGTTTGATCTCGTCATTCAGCGCACGACCACCGAAACCAACCACGCGGCCTTTACTATCACGAATCGGAAAGATGACACGATCACGGAGCAGGTCAAAATCCCGACCACTGTCACTGGTACGAATCAGACCTAAAAGTTTGAGACCTTCAATATCCTGTGGGAAGGCTTTTTCCAGATGTTGCCAGTCTTCCGGTGCATAACCGAGTCGCCAGTAAGCAATCGTTTCTGCGGTCAAACCACGCTGTTTAAAATATTGCTGGGCACTTGGACTGTTGGGTAGTTGACGCTCATAAAACTGCGCAATATTTTCCAGCAAGTCATATAAGTTGCCATCTGCTTGTGCTTCTGCTGTAGGCATTTGCTCAAAAGCAGCAAAAGGGTCATCTGTATAAAATTCAGCTTCAGGTGTCTGAATTTCAGCAAATGGATCAAAATAAGCAGACTGTCCAGGCGTCGGATTTGTAGATGTATCCGCAGTTTTTGCTGGTGATGCTGCAACCGGTTTTGGTTTAGCTTCGCGTTTGTATTTTAAGCGGTTGGAATCTTTATTGTCTTTAGGCAGTTCAATTCCGGTCTGGCTGGACAGATCTTTCATCACTTCAATGAAATTGCGGCTGCCAATATCCATTAAAAAGCGAATGGCATTACCATTGGCCTGACAGCCAAAGCAGTGGAAATACTGCTTGTCACGGTAGACGTGAAAAGAAGGCGATTTTTCCTGATGGAAAGGGCAACAGCCCGAATAAGTACGGCCAGTTTTTTTTAGTTTCACGTATTGACCAATCACATCGACAATATCGGTGCGATCGAGAATCTGATCAATCGTATGCTGAGGAATGGCCATGGTTTGCTAAGCTTCTCGTGCTGTGTTATTTAGGTGTTAAATCATTGAAAATTAAAAGTAGGATGATTCATCCAACGCTATAAATGAATTAATTGGTATAACCTGTTTGCACAATTTGTTCAAGCATGGCTCAGAAAATGCAAAAGGGCAAGTATGATAACTTGCCCTTTGTAAAAATGCACCTGTAACAGTCGGCTTATTCAGCAGTCGGTTCAGGTAGCTCAGTTTCAGTGGTTTTAGGACGATCGAGTAAACCAAAAGTCATGCGATTGGTCAGACTGCGTTTTTCTGCTTGGTCTTCAGATGATTGGCTAGACGTATCGGTCACGGTTTTGGCTTCTTTACCGAAAATACCCAAAGTCGCACGATTGAAGAAGCTGCCTTCACTACGTGCTGCACGCAGGTTCACGGTACCGTCGGCATTCACCAGACCTGGATAGTTTAGTTTCAGTACTTCGATATATTGCTGTGCTGTGGCTTTGTCACCTAGCTTGTCATAGCCGTAAGCAACGGTTGCCAGCGCTTCTGGAATCTGTGGCGTTTGTGGGTAATGTTCAATCACCCATAAACCACGTTCAACAGCAGCCAAATATGCTTTACGCTTGATATTGAAACGGGCCGCATTCATTTCGCTTTCTGCCAGTTCCTGACCGATAAACTTCATACGTTGTGCAGCGTCTACTGCATAGGTGCTTGATGGATAGCGGCGAATGAAATCGACAAAATTCTGGTAAGCTACTTTCAGGTAGCTCACATCACGGTGTGACTGTTTTAGTGAGGTATAACGTAGCAGGCCATTATAGTTCTGCTCCATATTCGCTACGCCACGGACATAGTAAGCATAGTCGACATTTGGATGTTGCGGATTCAGACGGATAAAGCGTTCTGCCAGTGCCACTGCACCTTCATAATCTTTTTGCTGGAATTTGACATACAGCAGTTCCAGTTGCGCCTGCGGTGCATACTGGCTGGTTGGGTAATAGGTTTCCAGTGCTTCGAGCTGTTTTGCTGCATCAGTATATTGTTTGCGATCTAGCGCGTTCTGTGCTTTCTGGATATAAACCTGTTCGCTAGATTCTGGACCTTTGTCCACGACTTCTTTTTTTGGATTACTGCTACAGCCTACCATTGCCGATGCAATGCCTAACGTCACAGCAAGCATTGTCATTTTATAATGTGGTAGCGACATAAAAATTCCTCTGTTAATACGGGCAATGAGCTACAATTGCACTATTAAACCACTTTTGTCTGAATGAGCAAATGAGTCAAGCACAATCTTCCAATTCTAATATCCCTGATACTGATTTCAATTTACTTGAAGATTCTGAGGATGCAGATAACCATACTTCAGACGCAACTGCAACACGTTTATCGTTGCAATTTCAATTGGATGAAAGTTATATCGGGCAACGTATCGACCAGATTGCGGCCATGGTCTGGAGCGATTTTTCTCGAGAAAAGCTCAAGCAATGGATCAAAGACGGCAATTTATTAGTGAATGGTCAACCAGTTAAGCCGAAATTTAAAAGTGACGGCTTTGAAACCCTGACTTTAAACGTTGAACTGGAGGCACAAACCCGTAGCCTGCCTGAAGATATTCCACTGGATATCGTCTATGAAGATGATGAC
>NZ_DFDO01000164.1:0-16872 GCF_002367915.1 Acinetobacter sp. UBA3025 | reverse complement strand
CAGCACGGGAAACGTATGGAGTAGAGAGGCTGCGCCTAACGCCGTACACAGGATCAGAATCAGGTCACCGGTATAAACCCCTAAGGCACCCATATAGCCGGTCTTGATGCCAAAACGGGAGGCAATCGACATGACATAGAGGGAATTCGGCCCCGGCAGTAACACAATTAACGTTGTCCCAATAATAAAGGTCGTTAGATCTGTGATACCAAACACCAAGAACTCGCAAAAATGAAAAAAGCCGATGCGGCATTATAGCAACATCGGCCTTGAGAAATTCTATAAATTCGCTGTGAATATTAGGTGGTGCTCAAAAAACTTTCCTTTAATAAAGCCGCCAATTGCTCACGTGCCTTGATAAAGCCATCGATACCACCTTGTAGTAATTCACTGGCCATTTGGTCCTGTTTCAGTTGCGCATCAAAATCGGCATGACTGATTGGACTCAGTTCACCTTGAGATTGAATATCTTTGGCTGAAAGTTGAGCCTGAACTTCACGCTGATCATTTTCCAGTTGTTCCAGCAAGTTTGGTGCAACAGTCAGTAGATCACAACCGCTGAGGCCCAAAACCTGCTCAATACTACGGAAACTTGCACCCATGATTTCAGTTTTAATCCCATGCGCTTTATAGAACTCGTAAATGCGCTTTACTGAGAGCACGCCCGGATCTTTTTCGATTGGATACAACTCAACACCTTCCGCTTTCTTGTACCAGTCGAGAATTCGGCCAACAAAAGGTGAGATTAAAGTCACTTTGGCATCAGCGCAGGCATGGGCCTGATGCTGGCCAAACAATAAGGTCAGATTGGTATGGATACCTTCTTCTTCCAGTGCTTTCGCTGCCTGAATGCCTTCCCAAGTCGATGCGATCTTAATTAGAATACGGTCAGAATTAATCCCATATTGATCATACAGCGCGAGTAATTCTTTAGCCTTAGCGATGGTCGCTTCAGTATCAAAAGACAGGGAAGCATCCACCTCAGTCGAAACACGACCTTCAATCAGTTTTAAAATTTCAACACCGAATTTGACGGTCAAAATATCAATCGTGCGTTCAATCAGGGCATTATTCACATAGCCTTCTTGCTGGGCTTGTTGAAAAGCAGCTTCAATCAATGCCTGATTTTCAGGCTGTTTCGCTGCTGCAGTAATCAGAGATGGATTTGTGGTTGCATCCAGAGGGCGAAATTTCTCAATTGCGCTTAAATCACTGCTATCTGCCACAATGGTCGTCAAGTTTTTTAATTGGTTTAATGCAGTTAATGTCATTACGATCTAGTTCTATGGTTATTGCTTATGCATTCTTATATATCATAAATCATCCTCTTACCAAGTAGACTGTCGTTGAATTTCTGTGATTAATGGTCGGTTTTTCGCTGCTGACGCAAGTGATTAATCAAAAAATGAGCAGCTGTACCCAGTCGAGTTTCTCGACTCCAGACCAGATCGACAAAGTATTCAAATTTTGGAGTGAAATCGAGCAGCTGCAAGACCTGTAACTGCTCCTGTAAATGTGGCTGTTCATTGATCATTTCCAGAGGAAGTACACCCCAGCCCAAACCTTGCTGGATCATGTTGCAGGCTGAATGATGATTGTCAGTGCGCCAGTAATTCCGGGAAAAGAGCAGTTCCGGCTTAATGCTACGATCACGACTAGCAACAACAATCTGTCGGTTTTGTAAAATCTGTTCATAGCTAACCTGGTGAAATTGACTTAATGGATGCTGTTTGGCTGCTACAGCCACAAGCACCTCACGCTTTAATTCTATAAACTGTTCACGGGTTTCTAATTGTTCCCGTTCAAACATCAGCGCTAACTGCGCTGAACCTTCAAACAGCATGCAATGAGCATCCTCCTGAGGTGCGCTAAAGACATTAACTTGCAGGGCTGGAAATTCCCGTTCCAGCAAAACGATATAATCGGTCCAGCGGGTATGGAGTAATTCAGACACCACCACAATATTTAATTCAGATTCAAGACCTGAACTGAGCGCAAGCGCATGTTGCTTCCATTGGTTAATTTCAACCAAAAGCTGTTCAGTTTTTTCATATAGCACTTGCGCCTGTGCGGTGGGTTTCGGTTCACGGCCAATGCGTTCAAATAGCACCAGATTAAGATCAATTTCCAGATTGGCAATGGACATGCTCACTGCAGAAGGAACCTTACCAAGTTTACGTGCAGCAGCAGAGAAGGAGCCAGTTTCCATGACCAGTTTAAACATCAGCAGCTGTTCTTGATTAATATTCATGCATTCCATCTTTCATTTTTATTGATAGATTCTAACTCGAATAATCAAATTAAAAGAAATAAAATTCCCTTATCTCCTGACTTGATGAACTGAAATGTTAATTTCAAAAAGAAGACTGATTCATGCCACCTTATATGAAGGCATTTTATTGGTGGTGATTGCCATATTACTGAGTACGCTCATGCATATGCCGCTTGAGGTCACAGGCGCTCTCGGAATTGCGATGGCTGTGACTTCAATGTTCTGGAATATGCTGTTTAATCATTATTTTGAAAAGTTTGAGGCCAAACATTGTCTTAAAAGAACAATCAAAGTGCGGATTGCTCATGCGATTGGATTTGAGGGTGGTTTGATGCTGGCCACGATTCCGATGGTAGCTTATGCATTACAGATCAGTCTGGCGCAGGCTTTTCTTCTGGATTTGGCGATGACATTATGTATTCTGGTGTATACCTTTATTTTCCAGTGGTGCTATGACCACCTTGAGGCCAAAATGGGGCTGGAACCAGACTACCGAAAAGCTTAACTTAAGTCTTTACTAGAGTAATCTCAAATGCTTCGCTAATAATATTGCAATAAAAAACCGCTCATAGAGAGCGGTTTTTTTATATGAGGCTTGGATTATTTTTCAATAATTGCTGTTACGCCTTGACCACCAGCTGCACAGATCGAAACCAGTACACGACCTGAACCTTTCTGGTTAATCAGTTTTGCTGCAGTTGCGATAATACGACCGCCAGTTGCTGCAAACGGGTGACCTGCAGCAAGAGAAGAACCTTTTACGTTCAGCTTGGCACGATCAATTGAACCTAGAGGAGCATCCAGACCTAAACGTTCTTTACAGAATTTTGGATCTTCCCAAGCTTTCAGCGTTGAAAGTACTTGCGATGCAAATGCTTCGTGAATTTCATAGTAGTCAAAATCTTGAAGTTTTAGACCAGCACGTTCCAGCATACGAGGAACTGCATAAGCAGGTGCCATCAACAAGCCTTCTTTCTTCTCTACGAAATCAACGGCAGCAGTTTCCTGGAAAGTCAGGTAAGCCAGTACTTCATGGCCATTTGCTTTAGCCCATTCTTCAGAAGCCAATAGCACACAAGACGCACCATCAGTCAGTGGAGTAGAGTTACCCGCCGTCATGGTACGTGCATCGCCTTTACCGAATGCAGGTTTTAGTTTCGCCAGTTTTTCAACTGAAGAATCTGGACGCAAGTTGTTGTCGCGTTCAAGACCCAGGAATGGAGTTACCAGGTCATCAAAGAAACCTTCTTCATAAGCTGCTGCCATTTTTTGATGTGAAGAGGCTGCAAGCTCGTCTTGCGCTTCACGAGAAATACCCCATTCCAGTGTAGTAATCGCCTGATGGTCGCCCATAGACAGGCCAGTACGTGGCTCACCATTTTTTGGTGCATCCATCAGGTCTTTCACATTGATTTTAGTCAGCGCTTTTAAACGGTCTTTCGCTGTTTTCGCAATGTTCAGCTCAAGTAATGCTTTACGCAAGCCATCACCGAAAGCGATGGGTGCATCAGAAGTCGTATCTACACCGCCTGCGATTCCCACTTCGATTTGACCTAGAGCAATCTTGTTCGCGACCAGGAAGGCCGCTTGAAGGCCAGTACCACATGCTTGCTGGATGTCATAAGCAGGGGTTTCCGGTGCAAGAGCAGTATCCAGTACACATTCACGCGTCATATTGAAGTCGCGGCTGTGTTTCAGTACAGCACCTGCAACCACTTCACCTAAGCGTTGACCTTGAAGGTTAAAACGTTCAACCAGACCATTCAGGGCTGCTGTGAACATATCAGTATTGGATGCCGTAAAGTAAGCACCGTTAGAACGTGCAAATGGAATGCGGTTACCACCGATAATAGCAACGCGGCGAACTGTATTTTGGCTCATGTTTGGTTCCTGTTGAACAGAAGTCTGTGTTATAGATGCTGAATCTTGTTGGCTTGAAGTCGTTTTTTTGGTACGTGCAGATGTACTGCGTGTACGTGTGGTTTTAGCCGGACTTTTTTCTGCGGCATTGGCTGTATCAGGATTTTTAGTGCTACGCTTGCTACGCGTTGATGGTTTTGACACAGTTTCTGTCGCAGAGTTCTCGACTGCTGGATTATCTTGAGTTGTTTTGCTCATAAGGCTTTACCAGGCAAATAGATCGTCTTCTTGGCAGTTACATTAGCATAGAAGAAGATAGGCTGTATTGACTACAATGACATTACAGACTGCGCTTAGGTCAAGTCATCTGCCTGTTATCTCAAGTATGATTGGGCGGAAACTGGTAGATCTATTGAAATATAAGTGTCTGGCATCATACTGAAGTTTAAGGATAACTTTAGATCAACCAAAAATTAATTTGTATGAGAGATAATAAACATGACTGATCAGTACCAAACTTTTGCAAAATCTCCTATTGGTAAATTTGTCATTAAAAATTTGGGTCTGCCATCCCCAACTTCTTTAGACCGTTTTGAGTCTGCTACACCAGTTGTCAAAGGTGCGGTATTGTTTGGAGCAGCACCGGCAAGTACCTTGACTGGTGCTATTGCTCAGGTTCTGGCAAATATTCATGCCAATAGTTATGCAGGTAACAATGCTGAACTGCAACAGGCTGCTGCATCGGCTGGACTGAATCTGGGCGCGTTTAATCCGGGCGATAAAGAATCAAAATTCAAAGTTGTCATTTTTGATGCTTCAGGAATCGAAAATTCAGAACAGTTAAAATCACTTTATGATTTCTTTAACCCGATTGCGCGTCAAATTCAAAGTTCTGGCCGTGTGGTGATAGTGGGGACTACGCCTGAAACTGCTAAATCAGTCAGTCAGTCAATCGCTCAACGTGCACTGGAAGGTTTTGTAAAATCTGTTGGTAAAGAGTTTAAAAAGGGAATTGCAGCGAACCTGATCTATGTAGATGCCGGTGCTGAAGCAAACCTTGAGTCTGCTTTACGTTTTGCAGTTTCTCCACGTTCTGCCTATGTTTCTGGTCAGGTGATCCGTGTTTCACCTGCTGAAAAAGTGGATGTGGACTGGACTAAACCATTAGCGGGTAAAACTGCTGTAGTGACCGGTGCGAGCCGTGGTATTGGTGAAGCGATTGCTCATGTATTGGCACGTGATGGCGCACATGTTATCTGTCTGGATGTTCCGCAGCAGCAAGCGGACCTTGACCGTGTAGCCGGCGAAATTGGCGGTTCAACTTTAGCCATCGATATTACTGCTGCAGATGCAGGTGAGAAAATCAAAGCAGCAGCAGCTGAGCAAGGCGGTCTGGACATTATTGTGCACAATGCCGGTATTACCCGCGACAAGACTTTGGCCAATATGAAACCTGAGCTATGGGATCTGGTGATTAACATCAACCTGTCTGCCATTGAACGTGTAAATGACTATTTAATCTCCAACGATGGTCTAAATGCTAATGGTCGCATTATCTGTGTATCCTCAATTTCAGGTATTGCAGGTAACCTGGGTCAAACCAACTATGCAGCGTCTAAAGCGGGTGTGATTGGTGTGGTGAAATTTACAGCACCAACCTTAAAAAATGGTATAACCATTAATGCTGTTGCACCGGGCTTTATCGAAACACAAATGACGGCTGCGATTCCATTTGCAATCCGTGAAGCAGGCCGCCGTATGAACTCAATGAGCCAAGGTGGTCTACCTGTAGATGTTGCAGAAACAATTGCCATGTTTGCTTCTACGGCTTCAACAGGTTTAAATGGCAACGTGGTTCGTGTCTGTGGTCAAAGCCTATTAGGGGCTTAATGAAATCTCTCCCGACCTCTCTTAAAGAGAGGAGAAGCCCCCTTTTAAAGGGGAATTCAGGGAGATTAAAATTCTAAAGAGAAAATTCCAAGAATTCTCAAAACCTCTCCATTGCTTCACTTTCATACAATGATTGAAGTATGCTCAGGAGAGGTCACTTTATAAAGATAATATTTCCAAAGGTTCAGTATGAATACGCGCCATTTTAGTCAACTTCCAAAACCTTATTTAGCCTATCCAAAAGTGATTCAAGGCTTGATTTTTAAAAAGCCGAAAGCTGAAAAAGTTATGCCGCAAGTTGAATATGTGGTGGATTCATTCAAGGTCGATCAGAAACATTTAAAAGCCTATAATGAAGTATGTGGCTTTAAAAATAATGGTTATATTCCAGCTATTTATTTGACCGTGCTATCTCAAAGTCTGCAAATGCACATGATGACCTCGGAAGCATTTCCGTTCCCGATTTTAGGACTGGTACATATCCGTAATCAGGTGAAGCAATACCGTAAAGTCGGTGTAAATGAGACTTTAACCTTGTCATGCAAGTTTGGTGAATTACAGCCACATGACAAAGGCGTTCAGTTTGATTTTATTACTACAGTCAAAGTGGGTGATGAAGTCGTCGTTGAGGCATTAACGACTTATCTTTCACGTCAAAAGACTGATGCTAAAGCTGCTACAAAATCAGCAGAAAGTAAAGCGCCGGACTATAAGCTGAATACTGAATGGAAAATTTCAGAAAATACAGGCCGCCGTTATGCCATGACCTCAGGGGATTTTAACCTGATTCATATTCATGCCGTTACAGCGAAGGCTTTTGGTTTTAAACAGGCGATTGCACATGGTATGTGGAGCAAAGCTAAAGCGCTGGCTAATCTGTCATTGCCGGATGCGTATGAAGCCGATGTCTGGTTCAAGCTACCGATGTACTTGCCTTCTAAAGTTGAGTTTCTAACGGCTCAAGCAGCGAATGATACAGATTTCCTGATCCGGAATAGCAAAAACCAGAAGCCGCATGTGACCGGCCATGTAAAAGCGATTTAAATCTAAATCAAAAGCCTAAACTCGATTTAGGCTTTTTCATTTTAAGGGATCAAAATTCTATGGATAGAATGATGCAGCCAATCAAAGATTATCTGTTTGCGGATCAGCATAATTATCAGGGCAATGTAGATACGCGTTTTCGCGACCTTGCTCGTCAGTTTAGCCGCTTACAGGATGCACGTACTGATCAGGGTGGTGCGGCACTTGTTGTATATTTTCAGGGACAAAAAGTTGTCGATATCTATACCGGGAAGAAGTCTGTCACAGAAAACTGGCAGCCCGATACCATGTCACTATGCTATTCCACTGGTAAAGGTGTACTAGCGACTCTAGCGCATATTCTGGTCAGTAAAGGTTATCTGGAATATGACAGATCAGTTGCAGAATACTGGCCTGAATTTGCCCAGAAAGGTAAACGGTCGATTACTTTGGCTCATATGCTAAGCCATCAAAGTGGTTTGTTTGATATCCGTAATATCATTGATGATGCCACTGAAATGGCTGACTGGTCACACATGCTGGAGCGGATCGCGGCAGCTGAACCACGTTTTCAGACCACGACTGATGCCGCTTATCAACCTTTGACTTTTGGCTGGCAGGTGGGGGGAGTACTGGAAAAGGCAACCGGTAAATCATTAGGCCAATTAATGCAGGAATATTTAGTTCAGCCTCTGCAATTAAATGGTGCCTATTTTAGTGTGCCGCTGGATGAACTGCCTCGAGTTGCGCGACCGATCTTTAAAGCAAAATCTGCATCTCAATCTTCTAAAGGCAAAAGAGTAGTTACACGCAAACCCGGTTTAATGGAGCGTGCTCTGGTCTGGAGTGGTCAGAGTCCACAAGATTTTCAGGATGGCATGATTCCTAAAGGCATGAAGAATTTTAGCTTCTTTAGTGATGAGGGATTACAGGCGGTTATTCCTTCAGCTAATGGCGTCTTTACTGCAGACAGTCTGGCAAAAATCTATGCGATGTTGGCCAATCACGGTGCTTGGCAAGGCCAGCAGTTGATTTCACCTCCAGTATTCCAGCGACTAAGCCAGGTGCAATATACCCGTCGTGATCGGGTGATGCCTGTGCCAATGCACTGGCGTCTGGGTTATCACCGTATTTTGACATTGGGTAAAGCCTCTACAGGTTTTGGTCATATGGGCTTTAACGGTTCTGGTGCCTGGTGTGATCCGGAACGCGGTTTAAGTTTTGCCTATACCCATAACTTCCCAACAGGTTCATTAACTGGAGATTACCGTCTTTGGGGGCTGACGCAGGAAACTTTGCGCTGTGCTGATGCGGTATTGACGGGAAGAAAAGGCTGGCGCTAACTGAATATCCTTGATTTGGGAGTTTAGTCAGTCATTTAAAATATGCTATTTTGTGGCAAATTCCAGTGCCGCGAAATGAAACCATGAAAAAAGTAATACTGATTCCCTTAGTGGCAACCGGTGCTTTATTCGGTTGTCAGGATCAAACCCAATCAGCTAAAAATACTATTGTTGAAGCCAAGGCACAGATTCCAGCATGGGCGGGAGAGTATCAGGGTACAACTCCTTGCATGGGCTGCTTGTCCCGTTGTGATGATTGTCCGGGCATGGCTGTCATGCTAACTCTGCACGAAGATCAAACTTATACTTTAGAACGTGAAAGCCTGAGTGGTCATAATGAGGTGGAAACCTTTAGTGGCCCGATTCGTTTCCAAGATGATTCTCATCAGAAAATTGAGCTGGTGAATGTAGCGACTCGTAATTTACTGTATGTTGATCTGGAAGAGCATGTGCTGGAAATCCGTGAAGACAAAAGCGGTAAACGCTACCAGATGCAGAGTGATTTTATTTTAGGGCGATTCGCTTAAACAGATTCAACCCAATCCTTTATCTTTGATCAGAAATTTTTATTTTTAAGATTGTATTAATCTGCTCAAATAGATGGTAGATCAATAGATATTTTATTTTCCAAATATACAAAAACTATCCTGATATTCCTGTCAGGCATAAAAATGGAGCAAACAGCTTCGAGATAGTTGATTTAAATCAGATTGATAGGTCTATCTCTCCAGATCATAACTGATTAATTCATTCACTATTTTATAAAAAAACAGTATGCTTAGACCTGTAAAAAGGAGCATACATGTATCAAGTACTTGCGCGAAAATACCGTCCCCGCAATTTCAACGAATTGGTCGGTCAAAACCATGTTTCACGTGCCTTAACCAGCGCACTGGAGCGTGGCCGTTTGCACCATGCCTATTTGTTTACGGGAACGCGTGGTGTTGGTAAAACCACGATTGCACGTATTTTGGCGAAGTGCTTGAACTGTGAAACCGGTATTACTTCGACTCCTTGTGAGGTATGTCCGACCTGTACCGCCGTCAATGAAGGCCGTTTTATTGACCTGATTGAGATCGATGCGGCATCACGTACCAAAGTCGAAGATACCCGTGAGCTGCTGGACAATGTCCCTTATGCGCCAACTCAGGGTCGTTTCAAGGTTTATCTGATCGATGAAGTACATATGCTGTCCACGCATTCCTTCAATGCTCTATTAAAGACACTGGAAGAACCACCGGAGCATGTCAAATTCCTGTTCGCAACCACAGATCCACAAAAGTTGCCGATTACAGTTATTTCTCGCTGTCTGCAATTCACTTTGCGTCCATTGGCTGTCGATGAAATTACCGAACATCTGGGCAATATCCTGACGAAAGAAAGCATTCAGGCTGATCAGGATGCGATCTGGCAGATTGCAGAATCAGCACAGGGCTCGCTTCGTGATGCCTTATCCTTAACAGATCAGGCGATTGCCTATGGTCAGGGGGCTATCCAGCATCAGGATGTCAAAGACATGCTGGGCTTGATCGACCGAACCATCATCTATGATCTGATTCTGGCTATTCATCAGAACCAGAAAGCACGTGTTAGCGAATTATTATTGCAATTCCGTCAGCAGGCGCTGGATGTATCACTGGTATTAGATCAGTTGATTTCTACCTTGCATGAACTGGCTTTATTACAATACCTGCCAGATTTAAGCCTGAAATACAGTGCCGAGATCAATCAAAAGATCATGCAGTTATCGGCTTTGATTTCAGCACAAGATTTGCAACTGTATTATCAGATTGCCTGTAAAGGCCGGGCTGACCTACAGCTTGCGGTTACGCAGGAGCAAGGCTTTGAGATGACGGTGCTGCGTTTGCTAGCCTTCCGTCCGCTACAGCCCAATGAAATTCCAGCCAATACAGCTCAGATACCACAAGCTGTACCTGCTGCATCAGTTCCACAGCAACATCAGATAACGCAGCAGGAAAGTGCTCCGGTTGCTCAAGCTGCTGTAGAAGATTTTTCATTAGATGCTGGCTATGAAGACGATCAGGATAATCATCCAGTCACTGCACAGTCTGAACCATCTTCGAATGATTTTCTGGATGAAGACGAGCCAGAAACCAATTCTGAGCCTCAAGTCATACAAGCTGAATCAACTAGAGTAGAACAATCTGAGTCTGATCAGATTGTATTTGATCCAAACCTGGAAGATAGCCTGTTTGGTTTTGACGATGTTCCTGCAGAACCTGTTCCATCCAGCCCTGAAGCCAGCAGTGATGATTTTCTCTTAGAAGAATTCATTCCTGAAAATGATACTGCTGCACCAGTAGAACAAGAATCCGAGTTTAGTCTGGATGCTTTAGCTCCTGAATCAGAACAAGTGATTCATAAAGCAGATGAAAGCCAGCCAGAAATTTCTACTCAGACTGAGGTTGCATCTACTCAGATCGAAAATACAAATATTTCTACAGACCGTAATCTGATGCCTCAGGATATTCTGCAAATTCCGGTACAGGATATGCAGGGTGAATGGACGGTAGAAAAATGGGAATTCTGGTTCCGTAACAGCCAGTTATCTCCGGCAGTTCAGGAATTGGCTCAGTATGGCATCATGACTGGCCAGATTAATGCAGCATCGGTCTTTCATATTCCAGAGCGTTATCAGCCGCTTTTGTCGCAGCTACAACATCATCTGGAAGCAGCTTTGCAGGAACAATGGCCACAGACCATTTTCCAGGTGAAGTTTGAAGATGTAGAGCAGTTAACGCCATATACCATGCAGCAAGAACGTAAAGTACGCGCTTTTAAACGCGCAGAAGAGCTGCTGCATGCTGAACCGGCTGTACGTGACTTGCTGGAACAGTTTGATGGTGAATTGCACAATATTCAGCTGAAATAAAATAATTTTAGGCTGAGACAAAACGCGCTAAAGCATCCCGCATTTCAGCTGGAATCGGGGTGCTTTTTCGTGTGTAGCGATCGACAAACACATGCACAAAACTGCCTTGAGCGGCTGCCGTATCAGAGTTCATTTTGAAGATTGCCAGATCATAGCTGAGAGAACTATTCCCCATTTTTTCTATGGCGACACCTACCTCTATAATTTCCGGATAAGACAGCTCCTGATTGAACTGGCATTGCGAGCTGACCACCAGTCCAATCATTGGAGAATATTTGGGATCAAATGCGGCTTCCTGAATCAAAAGGGCATTCGCGGCCGTATCAAAATAGCTGTAATAAGTGACATTATTGACATGGCCATACAGGTCATTGTCCGCCCAACGAGTCTGTATCGGCAGAAAAAATGAATAATGTTCGCGTTGTTTAAGAGCTGCTTTCATATTTTTAAATAACTTGTAGTGGCTAGATCTGCTGAGTCGAAAATAATCCTAAATCTAATAGATCGCCTGATAAATGTTGTAAGCATCTTCCAGAGTAAGTTCACGTGGATTGTTCTGTAACAGGCGGCTCTGTTTCATGGCATCTTCGGCCATGATCATTAGCATATGTTCAGGAATTCCTAACTGTTTAAGTTTCAGGGTTAAGCCACTTTTCACCAGATGATTATTAAAATGATCGATAAACAGGTCAGTCAGGCCATCATAGCAGCCTTTGCTTTGTGGATCTAACCAGCACATCAGTTCGGCATAGAGGGCTTTGGCATCCGGCGTATTAAATTTCATCACCTCAGTTAATACCAGTGCATTACTATGTCCATGTGAAATATGGAAATGCCCACCTAATGGATAAGCCAGTGCATGCACAGCCCCAACCGGTGCATTGGCAAAGGCCTGACCTGCCAGCATAGAACCAACCAGCATGTTTTGACGTGCGTCCAGATCCTGCCCATCGTCCAGCACACGTTGAAGATTGGCATTTAACAGTTTCAAAGCATGCTTGGCCAGCATATCGGAATAAGGATTTTTTTTGATTTTAGAGGTATAAGCCTCAATAGCATGAACCATGGCATCAATGCCAGTCGCAGCAGTAATTAAGGGCGGCAGATTCTGGGTAAAGGTTGCATCCAGAATAGCAGTATCTGCAAACAGGATCGGTGCCACAATTCCGGTTTTGGTAGTTTCACCTGTAGTGACAATTGAAATCGGAGTAACTTCAGATCCCGTACCTGCAGTGGTAGGAACCAAAATCAAGGGCAAACGGGGGCCAGTAGCCTGATTTACGCCATACAGATCAGACAAAGATTGGTGCTGTGACGGATGACTCAAGATTGCAATCAGCTTGGCGACATCCATAGAGCTGCCACCACCAAAGCCAATCACGATATCGACATTTTCCTGTTTGGCAAAATCTGCTGCTTCAAGCACTACATGCTCAGGTGGATCGGCCTGTACATCGGAATAAATTGCATAATCCAGTCCCGCATCTTCAATAATTTCCAGAATAGGCAGGTGTAATTGATGCTGTAACATACCTGGATCAGTGACCAGTAAAACACGCTGATGACGGCCCTGTTTGAGAATAGAGGATAATTCCTGAATCGTGCCGAGGCCGGCGATGATGTTGGGAACGGTTTGAAACTGAAATCGATTCATGTCTTTATCCTTTAATTTTTATCGCAAATACAAAATTATTATGGGGCGGTGATATAGGATTCATCAGGTAAATACCTTAACATAAGTATCTTGAAAATGATTAACTCTGAGGTTGTTTATGTCATCCAGAACGCCATATAAGGTGTTATGTGTTTGTTTGGGAAATATTTGTCGTTCTCCCACGGCAGAAGTGGTACTCAGACATTATTGTGATGAACAGAAACTCGATATTGTGGTCGACTCAGCAGGAACCAGTAATTACCATCCGGGGAAAGCACCTGATTTGCGTAGCCAGCAACATGCCTTAAAACGGGGTTATGATCTTTCTGGCCTGCGTGCGCGTCAACTCAAAACCCATGATTTTATTGATTATGATCTGATTCTAGCGATGGATCTGGAAAATCTGGCAGATATTCAGGCGCTCCAGCATCAGGCAGAGGCAGAATTCGGACGCCTGCGTGCCCAGGTTGCTTTAATGAGTGAACATGATCAGCACTATCCAAAACAGGCTTTGCCAGATCCATATTATGGCGGGGCAGATGGTTTTGAGCGTGTCCTGAACCAATGTGAGTCCAGCAGTCGGGCCTGGGTAGAAATTTTTAAACAACATCAAACAGAAAAGGTTTAAGTCATGCAGATTCAGACTCAGGTTCAACTTAAACCTTTTAATACGCTAAATCTCGAAGCGATTGCCGCTTACTACAGCCGGATCCAATCAACTGATGATCTGATTGCTGCAGTGGAGTTTGCTGAGCAGCAACAACTGAATGTGCTGATTCTTTCTGGCGGTAGCAATATGTTATTGCCGGAACAGATTGATGCACTCGTCCTGCATATGGATATCCAGGGCATTGAAATGCTGGAAGGAAATGAGCAGCATCAATTTCTGCGGGTAGGTGGGGGCCAAGTTTGGCATGACTTCGTACTCTGGACGACAGAACAGAAACTCTATGGTCTACAGAATCTGGCCCTGATTCCCGGACTGGTCGGCGCATCTCCAGTGCAGAATATTGGGGCATATGGTGTCGAAGTCGGCGAATTTATTCATGCGGTAGAGGTCTATGACCGTAAGCTGAAAAAATTTGATTCCATTCCTGCTTCAGACTGTCATTTTTCCTATCGTCATAGTATTTTTAAAGATGATCCAACACGTTATGTGATTACACACGTTACTTTTAAATTACTAAAACAGGCAAATCTGAAACTGAATTATGGTGATCTTAAAGCAGCGGTGGGTGATAATCTCACAGCAGAAAACTTGCAGCAGCAGGTGATCCGGATTCGTCAGAGCAAACTTCCTGATCCTAAAGAATTTCCAAACGTGGGAAGTTTCTTTAAAAATCCTATCGTAAATCAACAGGTTTTTGACCGAATTGCTGTGCATTTTTCTAATTTGCCCCATTATCCGCAGGCCAATGATCAGGTTAAAATGGCGGCAGGCTGGCTGATTGATCAGGCAGGCTGGAAGGGGAAACAGCTTGGGCCAGTAGGCATGTTCCATAAACAGGCACTGGTTCTGGTGAACTATGGTCATGCTTCTCTGACGGATGTCCGTCAAACCTATGGCGCAGTACAGCAGGCAGTCTGGGATAAATTCAAGATTATGCTCGAACCTGAACCGGTATTATTTGATTGTAAAGGCTTAATTCGATCTCATCAGGATAAATAACGTATATGAAAAACACCCATTGGATGGTCCGTTTAGTACAAATCGTCGCAGGACTGTTTGTATTTTTCGGCTGTCTGGTGATGTTGATCTATTCGCCATTTTATTCTCAGCTCGTGGTTAAGGGACTCAACAGATTTGTGTCCTTTGAAATTAACGAAGTCGCAGCACAAAGCCAGAAAATGGCTTCCTTGAGTGAAGATGATACGCTTGAACCGGGTTCTGATCAGTGGATTGCCCGTCAGGCTTATTTGCGTGTGATGGAGCAGGATATCCAGCACAATCATTCTGCCAATCTGATGCTGATTCAGGCACGCTACAAGGTACTGCAACAGATGATTGAAGAACATCAGCGTGAACAGCAGGAAGAAAAAGCAGAACAGAACCAGCCTGCACAAGTGCCTTTATTGTCCCAGCAAGAACCTGTGGAAGCCGTTGACCCGACTCAGAAGGTCCGCGAACTGCTGGAATGGGACAGTAATGAAAACAAGGAACGCATTGAGCAATATGTTGAATTCTTAACGACTCATCCTCTGGAAGATGAAGAAGCGAGTGCCGTTCAGGTCACAGCGAAAGAAGAAATCAAGGAAGATCTGGCTTTACTGCAAGAACAGCAGCAACAGAAACCGGTAAATCAGTCTAAACCTTATGCCATTGTGGTCTTAGGTGGTGGTTTAACTTTACATGAAAATGGTAAGGACATTGTGGTCAATGACTATACCCGTTTGCGTCTGGAAACTACACTCGCAGTTGAAAAACAGTATCAGTTACCGATCGTATTGAGTGGTGTGGAAGCGCCGTATATGCAGCGCTGGTTACAAAATTACAATGTCGATGCCAAATTGCTTGAAGACCGCAGCATGAATACCTGTGAAAATACCCGTTTCAGCTCGTTATTATTGCAAAAAAAAGGTGGGGCCCCGACTGTGATTCTGATTACCGACCGTTATCATATGCCGCGTACCCGTCGTCTGTTTGCACTGAATGGTATTCAAACGATTCCAGTGGAAGCACCGATGCCGAAGTCCTTGACCCGTTGGCGTCCAAGTCGACAAAATTATGATCATAGTCGCCGTGCCAATTATGAAATGCTGGCCACTATCCGCGATATGTGGTTTGGCTCCAGTGACTGTCGGGAGGTGCCTTAATGTCTGATATTCCGTTTTTAAACCCGACCATCCTGAAACAGCTGGATTTACCTGTGCCAAGCAGGGAAACAACGCCACAGCTTTTACAGCCCTTAAACCTGAATAGGGATGACCAGCCCACTATTGATCTGTTGTCTTATCGCAGACTGTATGGTTTTGATTTACTGGATTGCAAGCATTGGCAGGGCTATGTACAGATGCCGCTGTTTAAACTGCATGTGCAAGTATTTACACCTAATCTAGAAAATACCCGTTTTGACAAAATTCAGGGAACGGCGTTTCTATTACATGGATATCTGGAACATAGCGGAATTTATCAGCCGATCGTACGTGAGTTGCTGGAACAGGGTTTTAGCGTTCTAACCTATGATCTGCCGGGGCATGGTCTGAGTGATGGTTCATCTGCCAGTATCCAGAATTTTGACCATTATCAGCAGGTTTTGCATGCGGTATATCGCTATGTCAAACATGCCGAGCAGTTACCTAAACCATGGGTCGGTATTGGACAGAGTACCGGTGGTGCGATCTGGATGCATCATTTGCTCGAATTTGCAGAACGACGTGAAAATCCGTTTGTAGATCGCGTGCTGTTATTGTCACCGTTGATTCGTCCGGCTAAAACTGCCTGGTGGCATAATCCGCTCGGACTCGGCATTATCAGCCGGATCAAGCGTGAAGTACCACGTCATTTCCGTCGTAATAACCATAATCCTGAATTTCTGCGTTTTATCCGCCTCAAAGATCCTTTGCAACCCCGCATGATGGGCATGGACTGGATTCTGGCGATGTCACGCTGGATGCTGGAAATGGAAGCACGTCCAGCCTGTCGTATCCCTGTCTGGTTAGCTCAAGGTGCTCAGGATCAGACAGTGGACTGGCGTTATAATATTGAATTTATCCGTCGCAAGTTCCGCCTGCAAACTTTGTTAATGCTGGAAGAAGGTTCACATCAATTGATTAATGAGCGTGCGGATATCCGTGCAGCGCTCACAGGCTTAATTCCAGCCTTTTTACATGCGCATGGCAGTAAGACCTATTATTAAATTATCTTACTCTCAATTAAAAAAAGGCGTTTCAGTAAACGCCTTTTTATTGTCTGTCTCTGTCCCGTCCTGAAATAAGT
>NZ_DFDO01000036.1:0-4939 GCF_002367915.1 Acinetobacter sp. UBA3025 | reverse complement strand
TATGCTGTATACAGAAATACCAACTCAACGCCCTGTAACACCGTTGCTTGATGCGATCGATCATCCTGAGCAACTGCGTGCACTCGAGCAAAGCCAGCTCACTCAAGTGGCGGATGAGTTACGTCAATTCATTTTGTATGCTGCGGGTCAGAGTGGTGGACACTTTGGGGCCAATCTGGGTGTGATTGAGCTTACTGTCGCTTTACATTACTGCTTTAATACGCCACATGATCGCCTGATCTGGGATGTGGGTCATCAGGCTTATCCGCATAAGGCGTTGACCGGACGTCGTGAACAGCTCACTACAATCCGTGCAAAAGATGGTCTGGCCGCATTTCCGGCGCGTGAAGAATCTGAATTTGATACTTTTGGGGTAGGGCATTCATCTACCGCCATTTCTGCTGGCCTTGGCATGGCTCTGGCGCGTCGTTATCAGAACAATCCGTGTGAAGTCGTATCAATCATTGGTGATGGGGCCATGACCGCAGGTATGGCTTTTGAAGCTATGAATGATGCTGTGGCACATCAGGCTGACCTGATGGTGGTTCTGAACGACAATGATATGTCGATTTCATGTAGTACTGGCGGTTTTGCCAAGCATCTCGCTGCAATCTGGGAACGTGGCGAATTCGTCAACGTAACTGAAGATGGTGAGGCTTATGTACAGCCGCACCCGGAATGGCTGTATAACTCGCGTTTACATCAAGCTGCAACTGATGCCGCAGATAACCTGTTTAAAGCCATTGGTTTTGATTATTTTGGTCCTTATGATGGCCATGATGTTAAACAGCTGGTACACGTTTTTAAAGCCTTGAAAAAACGTAAAGGCCCACGTCTGATCCACATCTATACCAAAAAAGGTAAGGGCTTTGCGCCAGCAGAATGTGATCAGATTAAATACCACGCGATTAGCAAACTCAATGCAGTTGCAGCCCCTAATCCAGCACCCAAATATTCAGATGTATTTGGACAATGGTTATGTGATGAAGCAGCACAGGATAAACGTCTATTGGCGATTACTCCGGCAATGTGTGAAGGCTCGGGCATGGTGCAGTTTGCCAAAGAATATCCTGAACGTTTCTTTGATGTGGCCATTGCAGAACAGCATGCAGTGACGCTGGCAGCAGGTATGGCTTGTGAAGGTTTAAAACCGGTCGTCGCTATCTATTCAACTTTCTTGCAACGTGGTTATGATCAGTTGGTCCATGACGTGGCACTGCAAAATCTGGATGTGACGTTTGGGATCGACCGTGCCGGTCTGGTCGGTGAAGATGGCCCAACGCATGCCGGTGCTTATGACTATGCCTATATGCGTACCATTCCGAATCTGGTGATCATGGCGCCAAAAGATGAGAATGAATGCCGTCAAATGTTGCATACGGCTTATCTGTATCATGGTCCGGCAGCAGTGCGTTATCCGCGCGGGAATGGACTGGGTGTGGAAATCCAGAAAACCATGACCGAGATGCAGATCGGTCAGGCAGAATTATTGCTCAGTCTGAACGAACAATATGATGAATATGTTTCGATTCTGGCATTCGGTAGTCGGGTTCAAGCCGCAGTGGAAGCTGCTCAGGTATTTGCCAGCAAACATGATGTGGGCGTACGCGTAGTGAATATGCGTTTTATCAAACCACTGGATACCAAAATATTAAACCAGTTGGCTCATTCAACCAGACTGTTTGTCACTGTTGAAGAACATGCAGTCATGGGCGGTGCAGGAAGTGCTGTGAATGAGTACCTGGCTGAAGTTCAGATCGTTAAACCAATTCTAAATTTAGGTTTGGCGGATACCTTCATGGCACAAGCAACACATAGCCAGATGTTGCAGCAGGCGGGACTTGATAGCCAAGGCATTGAAAAATCAATCAATGAAGCCTGGTCAAAGCTCGGGCAAAGCGTCCTATTTTAAACTCTTAAAAAGTTTCGACACATTTTTTCCCAAAAAGCCCGGATATTTGCTAAAATATGCGGGCTTTTATGCATTATTCTTTATCAGTATCTTCAAATTTGTAGTGGGTGTTCAATGGAACCTATGGTGGTGATGGCTGCGCGTGCGGCTCAATTAGTTGGTCAAGAGCTTTTAAAAGCGCATCAAAATCGTCATAAACTCGATCTGCAAGTCGAAGAAAAAGGCATTGATGGTCCGGTAACGCGTGTAGATCGTTATCTGGAACAGTTGACCATCGATACTCTACGTAAAAGCTATAAAAATCACAGTTTCCTTGGTGAAGAATTTGGTCTGCAAGAAGGTAAAGGTCACGACGCTGATTGGTGTTGGGTGATCGATCCACTTGATGGCACACTAAACTTTATCAACGGTTTTCCGCATTTCTGTATCTCTATCGCAGTTCAGCACAAAGGTGTAACTCAACACGGTGTTATTTATGACCCGGTGAAAGATGAGCTATTCTCTGCGAGCCGTGGTCGTGGTGCGATGCTGAACCAGCGCCGTATCCGTGTAAATGTTAAAGACAGTCTGAACAATACTTTCCTGGCAGTAGGTCATGCTTACCGTACTAAACGTAATGGTGAAGTAGTCTCTTATGCCAAGAATCATTTTGATGCATTGCTTAATGTGACTGAGGCAGGTGCACAATTCCGTCGTGGTGGTTCAGCTGCCTTGGATCTGGCTTATGTCGCTGCTGGTCGTCTTGATGGTTATTTCGAGCTTGGCTTGAAACCTTGGGATATTGCAGCAGGCGAGTTAATCGTGAAAGAAGCGGGCGGTACTGTGGTTGATGCGCGTGGTGGTAGCGATTCTATGGAAAATGGTCAAGTTTTGGCTTGTTCAATGAAAATGCTGAAACCTCTTATGCAAGCAGTTGTTCCTGCTTGGGGTGAGGCAGCGAAATAATCGGGTTTAACGCCGTAAATCGAATATTAAAAAGGTATCTCTCGGGATGCCTTTTTTATTTTTTGAAAATAATTACGGGATAAATATCTTCATATTTAGATGATTCACAGCCTTGATAAAAAGAAAATTGACCAGCTGGAGGATTAATTACATTTCTTTTCTTGGTTAAGTCTTAGAAATTGATGAAGAAATTAGCAGTTAAACAAAATAATCTGAAAAGCGGATGACTTTATGAATAATCCTGCTATAATCTGCGCACGCACTTAATTTCTGTTCGTTACCTGAACATTTCTCTTCTTATCATTGTGTATGCGCGTGCGGTCCAAAGAGAGGACGATATCTCGCGCCCCAATCGCTAAAGCGATTCCTTCAGGTTATGCCGTAATCATGCGTGCGTTATATCACATCGTCGTTACTCGGATCGCCGCTGAATCATCTCTTTTCAGCGTTTAATTGCTGTACCGCTTTTTGTCGATGTCCATTTGACTTTATTTTTAATGGAGCACCCAATTTCCGGGTGGAATACTCTATGAGCAAAACTTTTGCTGAATTTTCTTTGCATGAATCGTTACAACAAGCCCTTCAAGGCTTAGGTTTTACTACTCCGACTCCTGTACAAGAACAATCTATCCCTGCTGCACTAGAAGGTAAAGACCTTTTAGTATCTAGCCAGACAGGTTCGGGTAAAACCGCTGCGTTCCTTCTCCCAACTTTGAACGCACTTGCTAACCAAGATACTTTCGTACCATTTAAAGAACGTATGAAAGCGGTGACTCAACCAACTATTCTGGTGATTTCACCAACTCGTGAATTGGCACAACAAGTATGCCAAGACGCGATCGCATTCGTACGTCACATGAAAGGTGTTCGTATTGCTGCAATTATGGGTGGTATGCCATTTGGTAAACAAATCCAGCAGTTAAAAGGTGCACAGGTTGTTGTAGCAACTCCAGGCCGTTTACTTGACCTTGTTAACCGTCGTCAAATCAAACTTGATAAAGTTGACTCGCTGATCGTCGACGAAGCTGACCGTATGCTGGATCTTGGTTTCTCTGAAGACCTGGAAGCAATCGGTGACTTGGCTGCAAACCGTAAACAAACACTGATGTTCTCTGCAACTTTCGCTCCACGTATCATTACCCTTGCTGAACGCATGATGAATGAGCCAGAGCGTATTGCAATTGAAACTGGTCACTCTACCAATACTGATATTACCCAGACTTTACACTGGACTGATGGCTTTGAGCACAAGAAAAAACTTCTTACTCACTGGTTGAACGAAGAAGACGTTGATCAGGCAGTGGTCTTTGCTTCTACTCAAGAAGATACAGATATGCTGGCTGAAGAACTTGCTGAAGCAGGTTTATCAGTTGTTGCTCTACATGGTGCGATGCCACAAACTGTTCGTAACCGTCGTCTGCGCAGCATCCGTGAAGGTCGTGCAAAAATCCTGGTTGCAACTGATGTTGCAGCACGTGGTCTAGACGTACCGACAATCTCTCACGTGATCAACTTTGGTCTTCCTATGAAGAACGAAGACTATGTACACCGTATCGGTCGTACAGGTCGTGCGGGCCGTACTGGTAAAGCAATTACTTTAGCGACTTATCGTGAACGCGGTAAAATCCGTGCATTAGAAGACTTCCTTGAAGCTCGTCTAAACGTATCTGAAATTGAAGGTCTTGAACCATCTCCACCTCCTGCACGCGGTAGCCGTGATGGCGCTGGTCGTGGTCGTGGCGGTCGTCGTGATGGTGGTCGTGGCTTCGGTGGTGGTCGTCGTTTCGAAGGCGAGAGCAATTTCAAACGTCGTGAAGGTGGTGATGACCGTCCACGTCGTAGCTTCGATGACAAACCTCGTGGCGAACGTCCTGCGTTCGGTGGCGAAGATCGTCCACGTCGTGACTTCAACAGCGATCGTCCACGTCGTGAAGGCGGTTTCGGTGATCGTCCACGTCGTGATTTCAATGAAGACCGTCCACGTCGCGAGTTTAATAATGATCGTCCACGTCGTGACTTTGGTGACCGTCCTCGTTTCGAAGGTAATGATGACAACCGCGGTAACCGTGTAGATTACAAACC
>NZ_DFDO01000332.1:0-3637 GCF_002367915.1 Acinetobacter sp. UBA3025 | reverse complement strand
AACATTTGTACTACCCGTAAGTCAGCGCCATGATTAAGTAAATGCGTGGCGAAGGCATGACGCAAAGTATGTGGAGACAGTTCAGTCTGAATTCCGGCTTGTAGTGCATAGCGTTTAATGGCATACCAGAAATTCTGCCGGCTCATGATGCCGCCATGCTGGGTGAGGAACAGATAATCAGTCGCTGTCTTATACAATTGCGGGCGTGCTTCCTGCAGGTATTTTTCCACCCATTCACAGGCCATCTGTCCCATCGGCACTAGACGTTCTTTATTGCCTTTACCGACAATACGCAAATAGCCCTGTTTTAAATTAATCAGATCCAGACGCAGATAAATCAGTTCCGTCACCCGTAAACCGCACGCATAAAGCACTTCAAACATGGCACGATCACGTAAACCAAGGGCAGTATTAATATCAGGTGCATGAATCAGCGCTTCGACATCAGCTTCAGACAGGTCTTTCGGCAGGGCACGGCCCAGTTTTGGTGTTTTATGGGCAGCGACCGGATTGTCACTCCGCAGTTTTTGTTCCCGCAGGAATTTATAAAAAGAACGTAAGGCGGACAAACATCGTGCAATTGAACGTGGACTTTTTTGCTGTTTGGTTAGTTCAATCAGCACATCGGAAATATCATCATGGTTCCATTCTGGTAAAGGTTTAACCAGACATTCAGCACACTGGATCAGATCAGACAAATAGGCATTTCGGGTATGAGGGCTCACTGTCTGGGCAATCAGATAATCACGAAAACCCTGTAAGTAACTGAAAGCTTCAGGAATCTGAACTGGACTAGGAATGCGAGGTTTTTTATTCAGCATGATGTTTAATGAAGATAATTTTAAAAGCGAGAAGCCTGATTGCTCATCTCCACTCTAGTTTAATTTTACGAACATGTCGATGTGCTATACAACCAAGAAGAAATGTAATTAATACTTATTTGTTAATTATTCTCATTTGTTTGTATACTGTACAAAAGTCTTAGGAATTTTCACGGTGCGTTTGTCTGATTTGAAAGCAAAACAAACTGCCATCATTCGAAAAGTTAATCGAACTACTGATGGTAAAGGCGCTTCCCACGATGTTGTGGCCAGTCGCTTGGAAACTTTAGGTTTTGTACCAGGGACTCAGGTACAAGTCATTACCAAAGGTATTTTTGGTGGGGATCCGATTCTTATTCAGGTGGGGTTTACGCGTTTTGCTTTACGAAAATCGGAAGCGGCCAAGATTGAAATTGAACAGGGAGCGGCGGCATGAGTGATACCTTACGTATTGCCCTTGTCGGTAACCCAAACTGCGGTAAAACTTCTTTATTCAACCATTTAACCGGATCTCGTCAAAAGGTCGGCAACTATGCCGGGGTTACGGTTGAACGTAAAGTCGGGAATTTTACACTTCCTTCAGGCAAACCGGTACGCGTACTGGATCTGCCAGGAACTTATAGTCTGGATGCGACCAGCCCGGACGAAGAAATTACCCGTAATGTGGTTCAGGGTAAAATTGCAGAAGAAGGCCAGCAGGATACTTTCCTGTGCGTTGTAGATGCAACCAACCTAAAACTGCATCTGGGACTGGTACTGGAAATGATTCAGCTAGGTCGTCCAATGCTGGTGGTGCTAAACATGATGGATGAAGCACGCCGTCGCGGGATGCAGATTAATACCCAGAAACTGTCTGAACGTCTGGGTGTACCTGTGGTTGAAACGGTAGCTGTGCGTACTTCAGGCATTGAAAACCTGAAAAATGCACTGGATAAAAACAAGTTTTCTGCTCCGCAAACTGAACTCAGCGGTTTGAGTGGCGATCACCATCATCAGATTACCAGCATTCTGAAAGATGTGGTGAATTATGCCGATCAGGAAGATAAACGTACTGATTTTCTGGACAAGATATTCCTGCATCCGGTATTGGGCCTGCTTAGCCTAGCCATCATGATGTTTGTGGTGTTTCAGGCGGTCTTTGCTTGGGCTGCGCCATTCATGGATGGGATTGAAACTTTCTTCGGCTGGTTGGGCGAGTACATGGGTGGACTGATCGCTCATCCTTTATTAAACAGCTTGGTGGTTGACGGGATTATTGCCGGCGCGGGTGGGGTAGTGGTCTTTCTGCCGCAGATTCTGATTCTGTTCTTCTTTATTCTGGTACTAGAAGAGTCCGGCTATTTACCACGTGCCGCCTTCCTGCTGGATAAATTGATGTTTAAGGCAGGTCTTTCGGGCCGAGCCTTTATTCCATTATTGTCCAGCTTTGCCTGTGCCGTACCGGGAATTATGGCTTCAAGAACGATTAGTGACCCACGTGACCGTCTGACCACGATTTTTGTGGCGCCACTGATGACCTGTTCGGCACGTCTGCCAGTATATGCTTTGCTGATTGCAGCCTTCATTCCTGAGCAAACCGTGTGGGGCTTCATGAATCTGCAAGGTTTGGTGTTATTTGGTCTGTATATGGCCGGTATTCTAAGTGCACTGATTGTTTCCTTTATCCTGAAATTTTTCCATAAGGACAAGTCACAGCATATGCTGTTGATGGAGCTGCCAAGTTACCGTTTCCCGGATGTGAAAAACGTCTGGATTGGCCTACTGGATCGCGGCAAAATTTTCTTGAAGCGTGTCGGCGGCATCATCTTTGCATTATCTATTCTGCTATGGTTCCTGTGTACGTTCCCGCAGCCACCAGAAGGTGCAACTTTACCGGATATCGATTATTCCTTTGCCGGGATGCTGGGCCATGTGATGCAACCTATTTTTGCACCATTGGGCTTTAACTGGCAGATCTGTATTGCACTGATTCCGGCGATGGCAGCGCGTGAAGTTGTCGTGGCAGCACTAGGTACGGTTTATGCCTTGTCTGCAGTCGATGAAGATGCCATGTCTGAGGGTCTGGCGGCACTGATTAGTGGCGGCGGTGATTTGGGCTGGTCGATCGCGACCGGCTTGTCTCTACTGGTATGGTTTATTTATGCACCACATTGTCTGGCGACCTTAGCCACTGTGAAGCGTGAAACCGGTTCATGGAAAACGGTCAGCTTTATGACCTTCTACCTGTTTGGTTTGGCATATTTCATGTCATTCCTGACTTATCAAATTGCATCACATTATTTGGGTTAAACTGGCTGAAGGGAAACCTTGGCTAGATCTGACTGATCATGTGAATGGGAGATTGAGATGATTGAAATTCTGATTGTAGCGGTACTGGTTGTCTGGAGTGCGCTCGTGGTATTTAAAAAGGTATTTCCGAATACCTCACGCTCAGTCTTCCAGAAGCTGTCTGATACCTGTGCAGCCAAAGGCTGGCATACGCTGGCGAAATGGTTAAAACCGGCTATGGCCAGTGGCTGTGGTGGTAACTGTGCCTGTCCGGCATCGGAACAAAGCTCAAGTACAAAACCTAAAGCTCAGGCAGTGAAATGGAAGTAAACTTCATTCTGTTTAAGAATAAAAACTGAGCATGCAAATGAGTAGGGAGCTTAGAAATAAGCTCCTTAATTTTTTATTTTTTAAAAACTTATTAATTTATCTAGGTGAAAAGAATCCACTATTTTTCTATATTATGAATGGAAGCGTTATCTGATTTTCCTTTCAAGTTATGGATAGCATAGTCTTAACTTTTATTCCCATGATGAGATCGGAAGAGC
>NZ_DFDO01000276.1:0-3008 GCF_002367915.1 Acinetobacter sp. UBA3025 | reverse complement strand
TCCGATCTACTATCAATTATTTTGGACTGGTTAAAACAGAATGAAGATTCAATAAAGAGCCCTCTATTCTCCAAACCTAAAATATCCAAACCTAAACTACTTAAACATGATCAATGGCATACATTAGATTCAGTTGACTTACGTTTTCAATTTTCACAAAAAGGGAATGATCAAAGTTTTTATGATCATCTAAAGGCTGAAACAGATTTGATCTTTGATATACCTGATTGGATCAAACAAGTGAGTTAGTTATGCTAAATTTCCCCATGCCTTATGAAAATGAGCTAATTTATAGTACGGTGGCTCGTGCTGGAATCCGCTTGGCATTTGAAAGTCCCAAGCAATTACTTGATACTGTATTTGAAAATAGACAGGTTATTGCGACGGTTGATTTACCCTGCCATCTTAATGCGATCGTTAATCAGTATTCTGAACAACAATTGACTCTACAAAATATAATATACAAACATACATTATTTCCTATATATGCACCTTTTGTGCCTGAAGCAAGAAGAAAACAATGTATCAAATGGATGGGTAATATTTCACAAGGTTCGGTACATCTTTCTTTGGGAATTAATGCTTCACGAGTCCCTATTATTCATAGACTACGTTACTGTCCACAATGTCTGAAAGAGCAAGCGTTTCAAAAAGGAGAATTTTACTGGCTGCGTTTATGGCAAATTCAGGGAGCTTGCTGTCCGCAACACGGTAATCTTGTAGAATCAAGACTAGATTTAAGATCATTACATCGACATGACTTTATAGCACCTTCAGATGTTTTTTGTACTGAGTGGAATCAGGTACCAGCAACAAGTGATGAACTTTTCATTAGTTCTAAAATAATAGAATTGTTATCTACACCGCCTTTTGTATCACCGAGTTATGAACAGTGGACGATGTTTTATAATGAACTAGCCAGACGGAATAACTGTATCCGTGGGGAAAACCAAATTGCTTTCGATCAAATTTCAGAAAAAATATCATTAAGGTGGCCAGAAAAATTTCTTCAGCAATACCATTTAGATGACTTAGCTTCTGAAACCAGTTGGCTACGTCATATTTTTAGAAAGCATCGCAAAAGCTTTAGTTATCTGGAGCATATTATTACAATCGAAGCTTTTTTAAATACTGACTGGTCTTTTACAGATATCTTCACTCAAGTTAAGTCCTTCAAGAAAGCAACTACTCAACAGAATAATCAAATAAAATTCCAGGATACTAATTTTGAAATAACTAGAGCTGAGAATCGTGAAAAATGGGTAGGTTTAGTACAAGAACATGGGGTTAAACCGGCTCGTCACCTGCAGGCAGCTCTTTATGCATGGTTATATCGAAACGATAAAGACTGGCTATTGCAGACAAACCAAAATTTCCATCAGAAATTTATTCCTCAAGGGACTAAAATTGATTGGCAAAAACGCGATCTTTTTTATGTAAAGCAACTTGTCCAACTTAATAATACTTTAATCTGGGATTTAGATAGCCCGAGACGCTCTATGAAATGGTGGTTTAAACAGACGTCTAATTCAAATACATTAGAGAAAAATTTACATAAATTACCTCTGATTCAACTTTTTCTAGAACGGTATAGTGAAAATATCAGCTGTTATCAAATCAGACGGCTAACAAAAGTGTTTATCGATATTAAAATCAATAAACAATCAATTCCTCAGTGGCGCATTCTACGAAAAGCTGGATTAAGTGAAGAACGAATGACATCTGAAACGAAAAGATTTCTAGAATACATCACTCTTGAATTCTCTAAAATTATTCAAAATTAATTTGATTAAAGCGTTACCTTAATGAAATTAAACTTTGAAATTTCAATAAAATAAGCTTTAATATATGCAGTGTTTTTTCAATCGACTAAAGATTCAAATGGTAAAGCATAGATGACAAAAATTAAAAATTTTCCTGAAAATGCTAGAATTACTTTTTTAGGTTCTATTTTTAAAGAAAGAAAAAACCCTGAATGCTATATAAACATTGGATTAGAAAATTATAAATATTCAATAGAAAATCAGAGATATATACTGAAATATGCTCGTTTTTCTAATATGCCATTATTAGCGCGCAATCGACGTTTCAATCAGACTGAAACCTTTATTCCTTTTAATGAATCTACTATCACCATTCAAATTGATAACTTTCAAAAATGGAATATTTTCATTAATGATTCAGGACAGTATAATTTCAGTAATATTGTTAGCGATATTAATGAAAAATATAAAGATATTGAAATTATTTTACCCCAGATAGAACTCGCTAGAGTATTATTCTTGCATAATGCCTATCTATCTCGTAGTGCACTGGATCAAACACGTCTTTCTGGTGAATTTGATATCATAAAGGGAGAAAATCAAACTCTGATCAATATTCCTACATTTTGTAACTTCCCACTATCTCAATATGATAATGTCGGAATGCGCCGCTTGCTCGCATGGATATTACTCGATACAGAGGCCCGAACATCTTTCGAAAGCATCTCCAAAAATTTTTTAAGTGAGAAATTTCAGACAAAAGTCCGAGAATACTGGAACTTTAATTTTATCCCACCTTCATTAAAAGGTGCTGAAATCACATTAAAAGTATATTTTAGTCCGAAGAAAAACAAATATTATGTAAATGAAATTCTAGCAATATCAAACTTACCCAGTGAAATTAATCATACTGTCATTTTTTGCAGCCCTAAATTTACGGTAAAAAATACTCAGGAAAGCTCACAGGGCTCTTCTAGAGGTAGTAAGCATCTCCAAGAGGAAGATCCTATAATTGATGATAAAAAAGAAGCAAATAGTGATAAAAAAATAGCAATTATTGATTCACCTAAAATCACACTAGCACTCTCATCTCCTTTTGAAACGAAAAAAGCAGTAATTAAACGTTCTGGTAAAAAGGGCAGCTTTAATAACGATGATATAATTACCTTACCTGAACCTGACGTCGGTACAGGGGAGTCCACTATTTTTGGAGAAATTGGCCGGGGAGAGTTTGAAAATTGTCAA
>NZ_DFDO01000080.1:0-5630 GCF_002367915.1 Acinetobacter sp. UBA3025 | reverse complement strand
AATTATGTATAACGTTGAGCAGCTCACCGCCGCCTCAACTGAAGCACTTAGAACGATCATTCAGCAAGGTCTGATCACGATTGCCTTATTGGGATATCTTTTATATACCAACTGGCGTTTAACCATGTGTATTCTGATCTTTGGACCTGTGATTGGTTTTGTGATCAGTAAAGCCTCAAAAAGGATGCGCAAGCTATCACAACAGGTTCAGGACACCATGGGTGATGTGAACCATGTGGTTCAGGAAACTGTAAATGCCAATCTGATTGTCAAAGGTTTTGGTGGTCAGATTTATGAGCAGGAACGCTTTAAACAAAATTCTTTGGAAAATCTACGCCGTGGCTTGAAAATGGTGGCAGTACAGCAGCTGAACAGTCCAGTAGTACAGTTGATCATGTCAGTTTCACTCAGTATCGTGATGTATATTGCGTTGCGCCCACAAATTCTGGGAGATACGACTGCGGGTGAATTTGTTGCTTATATTACAGCTGCTGGCATGTTGGCGCGACCAATCAAGACATTAACTGATGTGAATGAAAAAATTCAGCGTGGTATGGCGGCCGCACATTCTGTGTTTGAATTGCTAGATATGCCTGAAGAGCATAATACCGGCAAACTCAATGATGCCTTAAAAGGCAACATTCAATTTAAAGATGTCAATCTGGTTTATGGCGATGGTCACCATGCGATTCATGACTTTAACCTGGAAGTGAAAGCGGGTGAGACTGTAGCATTGGTTGGACGTTCAGGAGCAGGCAAAACTTCTCTGGTGAATCTGTTGGTACGTTATCAGGAAACTACATCCGGGCAAATTTTGCTGGATCAAAAACCGATTACTGATTATGAATTGACTGCTTTACGTACCCAGATCGCGATGGTAAACCAGCAGGTAGTGCTGTTTAACCGTACTGTTCGTGAAAATATTGCTTATGGCCAGCTAGAAAATGCGAGTGATGAAGAAATCATTGCAGCGGCAAAAGCCGCCTATGCCCATGATTTCATTATGGCCTTGCCACAAGGTTATGATACGCCACTGGGCGCTCAAGGTCTGAATCTGTCAGGTGGACAGCGTCAGCGTATTGCGATCGCCCGTGCTATTTTGAAAAATGCTCCGATTCTGATTCTGGATGAAGCGACCAGTGCGCTGGATAATGAATCTGAATACTTTATTCAGCGTGCCTTTGATCAGGCGATGCGAGATCGGACTACAATTGTGATTGCCCACCGTCTATCAACAATTGAAAATGCCGACCGCATTGTAGTGATGGATCAAGGTCGTATTATAGAGCAGGGTAATCATGCTGAGCTGATTGCACGTCAAGGTGCTTATTATCAGCTGCACCAACGTAATTTCGAGGAACATTAAGTCATGGCTTTGGCACAGATCATTCAGGATGCTTGGAATACACAGGCAAAGTGGCTGGTTGTGCTGCGTCCTTTGTCCTGGCTTTACCGCTTGGGTTTTGTCAGTAACCACTGGCTTTACCGTAAAGGGATTAAAAAAAGCTATACCGCACCTATTCCAGTAATGGTGATTGGAAATATTACCGTAGGTGGGAGTGGTAAAACACCTTTACTGATTCATCTGGTGGATTACCTCACTGAAAAAGGCCTACGGATTGGTGTAATCAGTCGAGGTTATGGTGGTAAAGGTCCTTTTCCTGCTTATGTAGATTTAAATACCTTGCCTGAAGTGGTAGGTGATGAACCAGCCTTAATTGTCCAAGCGACTGGTGTGCCGATGGCTGTAGGGCCAAATCGTCAAAAGAGCATTGAGCTTCTGCTAGAAAAGCATGCACTGGATTTAATTATTTGTGATGACGGTTTGCAGCACTGGGCTTTAAATCGTCAGATTGAATGGATTGTGCTGGATAATAACCGAGGCTTGGGCAACCAGAAACTTTTACCAGAAGGTTATTTGCGTGAACCCGTTACCCGGTTGGAAAAAGGTACCGTGATTGAACATGCAGCAAATCCAGTTTCGCCTTTGCATATGCATCTTGCAGCCTCTCAGCCGTATTTATTAAATCAGGATGTTATCAAAAGCTTTGATCCAACTGCGGCTTTCTATGCAGTAGTCGGCATCGGTTTTCCACAGCGTTTTTATCAAACACTAGAACATCTGGGGCTGCAGCAATTTCAGTGTCATGAATTTCCAGATCATCATGATTATGAAATTGAAGATCTGCAATTCGATGACAATAGTCCGATCATTACTACTGAAAAAGATGCAGTTAAAATTATGGCATTACTCAAACAGTATCCAGATTATCAGCGGGATATCTGGGTGGTGCCGGTCGATGCAGCCTTGTCACCTGCCTGTTATACAATATTGCAGCAGCAATTAGAGCAACAGGGTATTTCTATTTCCTAAGGTTTATTTACGATGAAACATATAGTTATTCCTGCACGCTTCTCCAGTTCACGTTTGCCGGGTAAACCTTTGCTGGAAATCCATGGTCGTCCGATGATTCTGCGTGTCGTGGATCAGGCCAAAAAAGTACAGGGCTTTGATGACCTGTGTGTAGCAACAGATGATGAACGTATTGCCGAAGTTTGCCGTGCTGAAGGTGTTGATGTGGTCCTGACTTCAGCAGATCATCCATCAGGTACCGATCGTCTAAGCGAGGTAGCTCGAATCAAGGGCTGGGCGAGTGATGACATTATTGTGAATGTACAGGGTGATGAACCTTTATTGCCAGCTCAGTTAGTTAAACAGGTCGCGCAACTCTTAGAAGATCAACCGGCTTGCTCAATGTCGACTCTGTGTGAGCCAATTCATCATTTAGAGGAATTCAAGCGTGACAGTATCGTTAAGGTTGTGATGTCTAAGCACAATCAGGCACTGTATTTTAGTCGTGCTACGATTCCTTATGACCGTGATGGTGCCAAGCTAGCTGAACAGAAATTGCATGATCAGGCTTATCGTCATTTGGGTTTATATGCTTACCGCGTGAAACTGCTACAGGAATATGTAACCTGGGAAATGGGTGTGCTGGAAAAACTGGAATCTTTAGAACAGTTACGTGTACTGGAAAATGGTCACCGTATTGCCATTGCTGTGGCAGAAGCCAATTTACCGCCAGGTGTCGATACGCAGGAAGATCTGGATCGCTTGAACCAGATGGATCCATCTTCTTTTGCTTAATTTGAGAATTCTCCATGCCGCTTGATGTCAATGCACAGATTTATCCATGGCAGCAACAGGTTTGGGAAACGCTAACCGGGCGTTTTCCTAAGCTTGGGCATGGTTTATTGTTCTATGGAAAAAAAGGCTGTGGTAAAGAAGCCTTTGCCCAGCAGTTTCTGGCCTGGGTTTTATGCCTGAACCGTCAGCCTAAGGGGCCATGCGGTGAGTGTGGCAGTTGTCAGTGGCTGAAAGCGGATACCCATCCGAATTACGTCTATATCAGCACTGATGAAGACAATAAAAAACAGAATGCCAAAATTAAAATTGAAAAGATCCGTGATCTTCTGCCTTTTGTACAGCAGACCGTCGATGGCTGGCGTGTCATTGTCATTGAACCCGCTGAAGCATTAAATATTGCTTCTTCTAATGCCTTGCTGAAAACTCTGGAAGAACCGGGTGAAAATATTGTCATTATTCTGCTTGCGGATCATTATCTGAAATTGCCTGCAACTATTCGCAGCCGTTTACAGCATTTTGCTTTAGACCGGATTTCATCAGCGCAATTTAGTGAATATGTAGAGGCGCAGTTACCTGAAGCAGGTTCGAGCCAGCAGCAGCTATTAATGAATTTATCCAATCAGATGCCTTTGCAAGCGATTGAGGTTGCACAAAGTTCCTGGTTGCCATTACGTCAGGAATTCATGGAAGACTGGAAAAAACTGGTCATTCAAAAAAATATGCCAATGGCAATTGCGACCAAATGGAATAAAAGCCTGAGTTTTGGTGAATTTGGTCAAATGTTTGAATACTTGTTGTCCGATTTAATTTGTGTCAAGCTAAATCAGGCCGTAAAAAACATTGATCTGGACTTTAATGTATTGGCCGAACAATATTCATTGGAAACACTTTTTAAAATTTATGAGGATTTTCAGCGAGCCAAACAATATCTTGAGCAGAACGTACAAAGTAATCTGGTGCTCGATGAATTGTGTATCAAGCTGATGAATCTTTAGCTTAAGGGGAAAACAAGATGCAACCACGTATGGGCGGTATTATTCAGGCTAATATTCCGGATATTGAAACGTTATTTGCCAGTTATATGCCATATGTTGTAGGTGGTGGACTTTTTATTCCTTCCAAGCAGCCAGTAAAATTAGGTGAAGAAGTTTTTGTTTTGACGACTTTACCTGAACAGACGCAGAAAATTCCATTAACCGGAAAAGTAATCTGGATATCTCAAAAGCAGAATGGCATCAAGCCACAAGGTTTTGGGATTCAGCTCACCGGTGAAAAAGGCGTTTTCTTCAAAAATGAAGCAGATCGTCTGGTTGCGGGTCTTAAATCTGATGGACGTAAAAGTTACACTATGTAGTTAATTTACCTTCGGTAGGAACTCATTGTGTTTGTAGATACTCATTGCCATTTAACGCTGCTCGATTTAACACCTTATAACGGTGATCTGGATCAGGCGCTCGCTCAGGCCCGTGAAGCAGGCGTATCCAAGTTTATGAGTATCTCGGTGGATCTGGATGATCATATCGAGCTGGCAAAAATCGCGGCCCGTCATCCTGATGTCGGTTATACCGTTGGTGTACATCCTTGCGAAGATGCGGCGACGATGGCGCGTGCGACTACTGAATATCTGGTTGAACTGGCACAGCCAGAAAAAGTCTGGGCGCTGGGTGAAACGGGGCTCGATTATTATCATAGTACCGATTTTATTGACGAGCAAAAAGACTGTTTTGCCCGTCATATCCATGCCTCACAAATTGTGAAAAAACCTGTCGTCGTGCATACCCGTTCTGCCAAGCATGACACGGTTGATATTATCCGTGCAGAAAAATCTACCCATGGCATTTTGCACTGTTTTACCGAAGATTGGGAAACCGCTAAAACTGTTTTAGACTGCGGTTATTATGTGTCTTTCTCCGGTATTGTTTCTTTTAAAAATGCCCAGGATTTGCGTGACGTGGCCAAACAGGTTCCACTTGATCGCGTTTTAATCGAAACGGATAGTCCTTACCTTGCTCCAATGCCATATCGTGGCAAATCTAATGAACCAAAATACGTTCCTTATGTAGCCAAAGCCCTTTGCGATGTATATGATAAGTCGCTAGAAGAAATGGCTTATATCACAAAGCAGAACTTTGAGAATCTTCTGAATTCAAAGTAAATAAAGTTAGATAAGAGTACAAGAGAGTTATAGGGTGAAGATGGATCGTCAGGCTCAGTTTCGAGCAAGAGAAACCTTGATTTTTCAAGTTGCAGAACAGTTACTGCTAGAAAATGGTGAAGCAGGGATGACCCTGGATGCACTGGCAGCAGAACTGGATCTGGCCAAAGGCACTCTTTATAAGCATTTCCAGAGTAAAGATGAATTGTACATATTGCTGATTATCCGTAATGAGCGCATGTTGCTGGAAATGATCCAGGATAGTGATAAGGCTTTTCCTGAACATCTGGCATTCTTTATGTTGCATCATCTGCATCACCCTGAACG
>NZ_DFDO01000266.1:0-6757 GCF_002367915.1 Acinetobacter sp. UBA3025 | reverse complement strand
CGTTTAAAACTGCGGACTTTAGGTACATTGCTCGGCGTCATTCTGGGTATTCCAATCCTGTATTTTGTACCAAGTATTGAAGGCCAGTTGCTGCTTACTGTGATTTTCGGTGTCGGCTTTTTCTATTTGCGCTCCAAGAAATATGCTATGGCCACATTGATGGCGACCTTGGTGGTACTGCTGATTTTTAATCTGAAAGGCGCAGGCTATGCTGTCATTCTGCCAAGAATTATCGATACCCTAATTGGCTGTCTGATCGCCTGGCTGGCGGTCAGCTGCATCTGGCCGGATTGGAATTTCCGGAATATTTCCAGCAACATCAAAAAGTCTTCCCAAGCGACACTGAACTATTTACTGGCTATTCTGGAGCAATATCAGCATGGCAAAAATAACAGCATTGCTTATCGGACAGCGCGTCGTTTAGCACATAATGCCCAGATTGACCTTTCCAATATGATTTCCAGTCTGAGTACCGAACCGAATCCAGATCCAGTGCTGATTCGCAATGCCTTTCGTTATTTGGTCTATAGTCACAGTCAGCTTAGTTATATTTCCGCATTGGGTAGCCATCGTGAACAGGTATCTGATCCGCAAATTTTGCAACTGCTTTCTGCCTGTCAGCGGACTTTAACCACTGCTCTATCGAATCCTGAAAATGTATCGCAGCAGGACATTCAGAACCAACTAGTTGAAATCCGGCAGCTAAGCCAGCAGGAATATATTTCCACCCACCTGCTACTGGTGCTTAAACAGATTAGTCTGTTATTGGAAACCTTGCCTGAATTATTATCTTTAAGGCAGCAGTTACTGGCAGTTGAAATCAAATAACCAAGCAGATTACTAGGATATAAGTATTTAAAATAATTCATTTTATTCTATAAATTTCTTTTGCTTAAATCGGCAGTTTGGGTAAACTCAAGCCTGATTGAATAGAACATAGAAGAGTGAGCGCGCGTGAATATTAAAACTTTACGTCTGGTTGGACTGCTTGAAGGTATTTCATTTCTGCTGCTGTTATTTATTGCCATGCCGGTCAAGTACATGATGGATAACCCGATTCTGGTGAAATATATCGGCATGGGTCATGGCGTTCTTTTTGTGCTTTTTCTAGTGATGTTATTTGCGGTCTGTGAAAAACAGAAATGGTCTCTGAGTATGTTTATTCTGGGCTTGATCGCTTCGATTCTGCCATTTGGGCCATTTATCTTTGATATGAAATTAAAGAAGTTGGAGCAGCCGGCTGAAGCTTAACTTTTGGATTCTAATCATTATTAAATCAATCATGGACGTTCCCTCTCCTTTTAGGAGATGAGCAGCACTGCTGCGTAAGGGCGAAGTTATTTTATTAATATTTCCCTCTCCCGAACTCTCTCCCATAGGGAGAGAGAACATTCCATACTTTCATTTGAAGCACATAAAGTAAATAGCTTCATTCGATTAAACATTTAAAAGGAAGGAATTCTTTTAAAACTCCCCCCGCCCTTTTCTTTCCAGCATCACCTGTTTCAGCTGCATACGTGGCAAGCTAAACCAGAGTGCAATTAAAATAAACGAGGCACCGCAATAAGCCCAAAGATCAAAAGCTTCATAAGCAATCCTGACCACTTCAATCACGATAAAGAAACTCAGCATCATCAAGATAGATACCGTTGCCGCAACCGTGCCTTTAGACACTTCAGAGGACATTAAGGCAAAACGGTACAATACTGAGAAGCTGATCCCCTCTCCCAGACTGATACAAGTGGTACCGATAATAAGACAATGCAGAAAATAGTCTAGAATCAACATTCCCACTAACAGCAAAATGGTTCCGAACAGCATCAATGGCACACCTAGCATTACTGTTTTACCGAGCGGCATCTTGTCGATAATTTTTAGCAGAATAATATTACCCAGAATCAGGCCACCCAATACCGGAAACTGAGCCAAGCCATATTGCATGCTACTCAAGCCTAATTCTTCAACCAGAATCACGGGAGATAATGCAATCCATAGCATCAATGGCAAGCTCACCAGTGGCAATGCCATGGTCATGATCACAAAACGCTTATTTTTCAGAACTTGTTTAAAGTCATCGATAATATAACTGAGCGGCTGTTTAGGAATTCTGATGTTCGGATTTGGCATTTTCGCTTTTAGTCCAAACCAGCTCAAAAATGCCAGACAGGCGATGCCGATGAAACCCCAGTGCCATGAGACATGATCAATCATAAAGGCGCCGACCACTGGCCCTAAAAGTGGTGCCAGCAAGGAGACATTGGCCATAAGAGCCATGACTTTAATGGCATCGCGTTCTTCAAAACTTTCCTGAATCGCGGCATAACCCACAGCAGCAATAAAGGATAGTCCGAAACCCTGTAAAAAGCGCAGGAACAGAAAGCTTTGAATATTCGGTGTGAGTAAAATCGCCAGACAGCAGATTACAAAAAATGCCACGCCACCCAGCAGGAATTTTTTACGGCCTAAACGGTCCGATAAGGGTCCTAAAATTGCAGCAACAAATGCCCCACCTAGCAGGAAAAAGGACATGGAAGATGGTGCCCAGGAACTGCTCACGCCAAAATCACGGGTAATGGCCAACATGGCCGGCTGGATCAGGTCATTACAGATATAGACGGAGAATTCAAACAGCACCAGTGCCAGAGGAAACATCAGTGTAGCACGGGTCAGTTTGTGGATTTGGGCGTTTTGCATGGGAGAGTTAAGGCTCATTTACTCTTTCTTAGAATTTTAAAAGAGCTGAATTTGAAAAAATTGAGCAAAGTGTAGCAGAGTCTAATTTTTAAATCTGTGCTCTTTTAATGGTATAACATAAGACAAGTAAAAGTCTTTTAACCTGAATAATACAGGTAGGCAATTATGAAAAATAAAATTAAAAATTATGTTTAAAAAATTAAAAACCACTCTTAATGAGTGGTTTTTAAAGTATTAGTTACAAGTTTTAACGCGAGGATATTCTTTTTTTTGAGGATTGAAATAATCTGCCAAAAAACTCAAATGCTTATGTCCTTTTGCGACTTTAGAAGAGGAATTTTGACTTGATGAATTATTAGAAACAATTACTCGAACTTTTACAGATGTCGACATTCTAACTCCCCAGTTGTTCTTTATGTTGCTTCATAGCTAGTAAATACAGCTCTAATTCAACCCTATCACCAATTTCATCAAGAAGTGTTAAGAATTCGTTAGCTTCTTGTTGATCATTTGGTGAGCATAAATAAGTGCCGTATGATACTAGAGTAAAAACATATTTGTAAGTATTATGCTGAATTTTTAATGTTACGGGTTTACAATAAATTGAACCTACATTATCTACACTATCAGATCTCTTTGATTTTAAAAAGGCATTTTGTCCGATCCCTGCTTTTAGATCACTAACAAAAATACTTTCACCATCATCAATTGCCTTTTTAGCTAATGATTGACTACTCATCAGAACTTGGGGATCAGTATAATTTTTTTGACGATCAAGTTTTACTGAATATGTCCACTTATCAGTTTTAGTATTAAAACCAACTACTGTCATTTCCACATGATTCCTCGGAACACCATATTTTTCTAGAAAAATAATAGCCTGTGACATTATTTGTCTAATTTGATCAATTGGATGAGTTATTTCATCAAAAAAATTAATTCGCTGCCTATCTTTACTAATTTTTGTTACCCGATCAAAAAAACGATTTTTCTTTTGATGGACAACATTCTTGATAAAAGATAAAAAGTCTTTTAATAGTTTTTCTCTATCTTGTTTAATTAACTCTAACCTTGCATTTTCTTTATCATCCAGATATTCAATAACGCATTTACTTAAAACAAGAAATACTGTTAAAAGGACTAGAAAAGAGTAAATCATTGAATGAATATCTAAGTGATTTTTTATCCAATCCCATTCATCTCCCCAGATATCTAATGTTCCATAATATAATCCTGTCAAAAGTACAGAGGCCGAACTAAGCCAAGGTTTTTTAAATATTGTTTTAAATGTCATAAAAGTATTCCTAACCTGGAATGCTTTTTAATCTATTTATGAAAAAAATTCAATTTTCAATGTAATACCACAGGATATTTTTATTATTTTTTAAAGTTTAAAAGATTGCTTAGCTTAAAATATTAAGAAAAAAGCGCATCAATAAGATACGCTTTTAACGAAGTTTTGTTTAAAGATCAAACATTATTATGGACAGACTGCTTTCTGGAAAGTTTTGGTATTTGAACCACGTACACATTGATAGAGCTTTTCAGTATTGTGCATTTTCCAGTTCTTCTCTTCTTTTCTAAAATGATAAATGGTCTGAATTGATCTCACCGAATCATCCATCAAACCTGTTTCAGTCACTTTTACTTGTCCAACTGTCGGTGACTCAACACGATTAAAGAACTGACGAATCTCGACTGTTGCCAGTTCTTCACGCAGATCAGGCCTCATTTTAAGTACCTGATCCAAAGGTGTATCTGAAGAAGACTGCACTTTTGCAATCACTTTCTGAGTGGTTGTACAACCTGATGTCATCACACCCAGACCTAAAATTGTAACCGCCAATAACCGTAACATATTGTTTAACCCAGATTATCTTTATTATGCAGAAATTATCATGCCGGGCTTTTCAGCTTAACGCTATTTAGACTCTGTAAGTCCAGTTACAGAGCAATAAAAAAAGCGCACCTTTCGATGCGCTTTTGTAAATCTATTCCGATTAAAGATCGAATAGTTTGCCTGGGTTCATGATGCCATTTGGATCGAACACTTTTTTCAAGGCTTTCATATATTCGATTTCTTCAGCTGAACGGGTGTATTCAAGATAAGGTTTCTTGGTCATACCTACGCCATGTTCCGCAGAAATTGAACCATCGTATTTTTTCACAGTATCAAAGACATACTTGTTCACGACTTGGCATTTCGCAAAGAATTCATCTTTGGTCAGGTCAGCCGGTTTCAGGATATTCAAGTGCAGGTTACCGTCACCGATATGACCGAACCAGCAGATTTCAAAGTCTGGGTAGTTTTCATTCACGATCGCATCGATTTCTTTAATAAAAGCTGGTACGTGAGTGATCAGTACAGAGATGTCATTTTTGTAGGGAATGAATGGAGCGATCGACTCAGAGATGTCTTCACGCAGACGCCATAAGCTATGTACTTGCTCAAGACTTTGGCTCATCACGCCATCCAGCACCCAACCCTGTTCCATACAGTGCTCGAAGATTTCCATCGCCTTGTCCATAATCGGCTCAAACGGCGCTTCAAATTCAAGCAATACATAGAATGGACATTCAGTTTCAAATGGGCGCTGTACGTGACCATTGGCCAGTACTTTTTGCATCGCCAGCTCACCGAAGAATTCGAATGCAGTCAAATCGATTTTCGCCTGGAAGGCATGCAATACTGGCATGATCGCATCAAAATCAGGTACACCCAGTACCAGCACTTGCAGGTCGTGTGGCTGACGCTCAAGTTTGATTTCTGCTTCAGTGACTAAACCTAAAGTACCTTCACCACCGATGAACAGGTGTTGTAGTGCATAACCAGTCGCGTTCTTGATCATGCCCTTGTTCAGACGCAGCACATCACCTTTACCAGTCACCACAGTCAGGCCTAGCACCCAATTACGGGTCATGCCGTATTTGATCACTTTAATCCCGCCGGCATTGGTGCCGATGTTTCCACCGATCTGGCTTGAACCAGAAGAGGCAAAATCAACCGGATAGTACATGCCCTGCTCTTCAGCATAGTTTTGCAGCTGTTCAGTCACCACACCTGCCTGTACGCGTACCATACGGTCAGCCGGGAAGAATTCTAGAATCTGGTTCATCTTGTCCATGCTTACCACAATCTCGCCATTCGCAGCGACAGCGCCTGCAGAAAGACCTGTACGACCACCTGATGGTGTTACTGCAATATTGAACTGGTTGGCAAGCTTCACAATTGCTTGAACTTGTTCAGTTGAAGATGGGAAAACGATGACCGATGGGTTTGGATCAAAGTGTTTGGTATGATCACGACCCCAATTCTGGAGGCTGTCCGCATCAGTTTTAATACGGTTTTCACCCACAATTGCAGTCAATTGGGTCAATAACTCTGGGGTTAAAGCGACTGGAGCATTCATCGTTTGCAGACCTAGCATGAATTAAACAAGAGAGACCTCGCCGGTTTATTTGTATATTTTTCAGGCATTAAAACCTGTATACAAAGCAGGCGAAACATGATGATTAAAGCACCAAAACTGGCAGCTTAAACAGCATGGCGCAATATTATAAGCTATTTTTGGGGCTTTCCCTTAAAAAATGACAATTTTGATAATATACCTTTGAAAATGATAGTTTAATTCAACCAGTTCTATCATTTTCACTACTATCACTTGCAAAAATAGCTGATATTGTAGTCATCAAGGAAATGTATAACCGCCCCATTCCTGTGCTATTATACGGCGACTAAATTTGGCCTTTGTAGCGGAGCCGTAATGAGCCAACATCTATCTCTACCTAAAGATAAAATCCGTTTTCTATTGTTAGAAGGTGTTCACCAGAACGCAATTGACACATTGAATGCAGCTGGATATACCAATATCGACTATCGCAAAACAGCGCTTGAGGGTGAAGCACTGAAAGAAGCGATTAAAGATGCACACTTCATTGGTATCCGTTCCCGTACTCAGCTCACTGAAGAAGTGTTTGAAGCTGCGAACAAACTGATCGCGGTAGGTTGTTTCTGTATCGGTACCAACCAAGTGAATCTGGATGCAGCAATGCGTCGCGGTAT
>NZ_DFDO01000264.1:0-6415 GCF_002367915.1 Acinetobacter sp. UBA3025 | reverse complement strand
AATGCATGAATAAACGTAGGAGGAATTTGTTTGTATTCAACAGGAATAGAAAGTTTACCACCGTACTCAGCAATAAGTTGGTTGTCGGCTGTATAGACTTGCAAGGGCTTTAAAAGCGGTGCTTTTTTTAGTGAACTCATTTCCGGGAGGGTTGGGGCAATATAGAGATACATGCCATAGAAACCCATCGGAATTGAGATCAAAATAATGATAATGATCAAAAAAAATGGATGAACAAGGCCTGAACAAGATAGCTTTTTCATAACAAGTAAGTTTTAATAAGAGCTAATGGCAAACTAATTACCGGTCAGTATATCCTTTAGATATACATATTGTTAGATGAGTTATTGTATCTGTATAAAATTATAGGCCGGCACAGATTGGTGAGTTTGTTTTTATTGGGGATAAAAAAATAATAGGAATTGTATTGTGCGCAGGTTATATCGTAAGCCAAATAAGGGGTTAATAGGAGTCGATATTAGTTCGACTTCTGTTAAAGTTTTAGAGCTCTCTGTAAAGAACGGTCGGTACTGGGTAGAAAGTTATGCTTTAGTCCCATTACCAGAAAGTAGTGTCGTTGAAAAAAATATTTTAAATCCAGAAGCGGTGGGTGATGCGTTGGGGCGTGCGATTAATTTGGCCAATACCCAGTCCAGTCAGTCAGCCTTTGCAATTCCAACTTCTATGGTCATCACCAAGATCATCGAAATGGATGCCGATATGTCGGATGATGAACGTGAAGTTCAGATTCGTGAAGATGCCGAACAATATATTCCTTTCCCACTTGATGAAGCCAGTCTGGACTTTGAAGTTCTGCCAGACCGTTTAACCAATCCGAACCGGGTTAATGTCCTGTTGGTAGCGACTCGAATCGAAAATGTTGAAGCGCGTTCTGAAGTACTGCAAATTGCCAATCTCAATCCAAAAATTGCAGATGTCGAAAGTTTTGCATTAGAAAATGCATTCAAGGTGTTTTCGGATACCTTGCCGATGGGGGTAAATACTGTCGGGATCCTGGATATTGGTCATAGTATGACGACCTTATCCGTCATGCAGAATAACAAGATCATTTATACTCGTGAGCAGGTTTTTGGTGGTAAGCAGCTGACTCAGGAAATCCAGAACCGTTATGGATTATCTTTTGAGGAAGCAGGGCGTGCTAAAAAAACCCGTGCCTTACCGGATGATTATGATATCGAAGTGCTGGAACCTTTCCTGGATGCAGTCGTGCAGCAGGCAGCACGTTCATTACAGTTCTTCTTCTCTTCATCTCAGTTTAACGAGATTGACCATATTTTATTGGCAGGGGGGAATGCCAATATTCCAGGTCTGGCAAAACTATTACAGCAAAAACTTGGCTACCGGGTCACTATTGCCAATCCATTCCTGCAAATGGGCTTTTCTCCTCAAATTGATATTAAAAAAATTGAAAATGACGCGTCCTCACTCATGGTTGCATGTGGTTTGGCATTGAGGAGTTTTGATTAATGGCAAAGATTAACTTACTCCCTTGGCGCGATGAGCTAAGAATTAAAAGAAATAATGAATTTGTAGCGATTTGCGCAGGGGCACTTTTTCTGGGATTGGCAGCAGCAGGTTCAACCTGGTTCTATTATGATCAAAAACTTCAGGATCAGGAACAGGCCAACCAATTGGTGGTCAGTACTAACCAAAATCTGGATGTACAGCTGAAAGCCTTGGATGGTTTACAAGACCAGCGTAATGCAATTGTTGAACGTATGAAGCTGATTCAGGGTTTACAGACCCAACGACCGATCGCAGTTCACCTGATTGATGAATTTGTACGGGTCACACCAAGCAATATGTACATTACAAAATTTCAGCGTACTGGCGATAAATTCACTATTGAAGGTAAGGCAGAAAGTCCAAATACAGTGGCTGAATTGCTACGTAATCTGGAAGCTTCTACTTGGTATCGTAATGCATTTATGAATGCTTTCCTGGTTGCTGAAGAACCAAAAGATAAAGCGCCATCCTCAGTGATTCCTCGAGTAGAAGAATCTTATGGCAGCTTTACGGTCACGGTTGATCTGGATCAAATCGCTGAGCCAACACTTAAAGAAGGACAAACGCCAGCCACAACTACAGCGGAGGCATCATCATGAGTAATGACGAATTCGATGAATTAAGCCAAGACGTAGTGGCTGTTCCTAGAAAAAAAATGACAGTTGAAAAATTCTTTCAACAATTCAATACACTAGATCCAAATAATTATGGTAGCTGGCCATTATCAGTCAAAATTACCTGCTGGATCTTTATTGTTATTCTGGTTTTTATGCTGGGATATTTCGGGTTTATTCGCGGCAAGTTAGAAGCAATTTCACAAGCCAGTGCTCAAGAGCAAAACCTGTTAAATGAATTCCGGGAAAAGGAATCCAAGCTGCGGAATTTACAGCAGTATCAGATTCAGTTGCAGGAGATGGAAGCACGCTTTAATCAGCAATTGGAACAACTGCCGAAAGAAACTGAAATTCCTGGCCTGGTTGAAGATATTAACCTGAGTGGGGTGAACTCTGGACTGAAATTCAAGAATATTCGTCTTGAACCTGAAATCAAGCAGGAATTCTTTATTGAACAGCCGATCGCGATTGAAGCCACTGGGGATTATCATGCCTTTGGTTCTTTTGTGAGCAGTATTGCAGGGCTTTCGCGCATCGTTACACTGCATGATTTCACCATTACAGGAACTGAAAATAAAGAAAAGAAATCTGAAATTCCTGTTATTGATTATGTAGTGAAAGCGAAAACCTACCGTTATGTAGGCAATGCAGATGCTTCATCTACTTCAGCTACAACTGATACGCAGGGAGCTCAGTAATGAATATCATTAAAATTACTTCAGCTTTAACGCTCGGATTTTTATTGGTGGGTTGCGAATCAAGAATTGATGCAGTCAATCAGGAAATGGCCAATATTCGTAATCAACCACCATTACCAATTGAACCGGCGCCGGATTTTATTCCGACAGAAATGTTTAATTATGCAGCTCATCAGCTGAAAAGTCCTTTCCTGCCAAGCTCTTTAGCAGCCGAATTGAAAATTATGGCAGGTAAGCGGGTTTATCCAAACTTGTCACGCCAATTACAGCCTTTAGAGAGTTATCCACTGGAAACCTTAAGTATGAAAGGCAGTATGCGGAATCAGGCGGGGCAGATTCTGGCTCTAATTCAAACGCCTGATGGGGAAATTGAACGGATACAACGTGGCAGCTATATGGGACTTAATCATGGTCGTGTAACGAGAATTACGCCGACACAGATTGACTTGATTGAGATTATTCCAGATGGCCGTGAGGGATATGTGGAACGACCACGAAGTCTGGTTTTGATTGGGCCAGCGCCATAAGTTTTAAGGAATAAAAATGAATAAGAGTATTAAAGAATTTATTTTTGGGGATGCTAATACAATGAATCATGTGTTTCGTCAGTTTTCTATGGGGGCTGTCGCGATTGCTGTGATGCAGGCAGCGAGTGCGCAGGTTTCAATGACCAATGTGGTACCAATGCAGATTCCTGGACAAGGAACTGAAATCCGGGTGATGTTTAATGGCCTGCCGCCTCAACCTCAAGCCTATCAGCTTGAATCCCCTTCACGCCTGATTCTGGATTTTAATGAGGCCCAACAAAATCTAAAACAGTCTAGTATTCCAGTCGCAACTGCTGAAGCGAGTTCAGTGGATATTAGCTCAGATGCACAGCGTTCTCGACTGACGGTGAATCTCGCTAATGCAGGTGCATTTACGACGCGTGTAGAAGGCAATACCTTTATTTTAAAAATTAATTCTGCCACTCCAGTCGCTATTGCTCAGCCAGTACAACAGCAGGCCGCTCAGGGGATTAGCAATATTGGTTTCCAGCGGGGTGCACAAGGTGAAGGGCTGGTGGTAATTGATCTGGCAGGTCAGAACACACCAGTCGATGTACAGCAGCAGGGAACCAAAGTGATTGTGCGGACTCTGGGCTCCAAGATTCCGGCACATTTGACCCGTCGCTTAAATGTGAATGATTTTGCTACACCAGTTTCGAGTGTAGACGCAGTCAATCAGAATGGCTCAGGTGTAATTACTATTCAATCTGCGGAAAGCTATGAATATATGGCTTTCCAGACGGATAATAAGCTGACGATTAGTTTGAAGCGGCCAGAAGTTAAAGGGCCTTTACGTCCTAAATCAGTCGCTTATACAGGCAAGAAAATTTCCCTCGATTTCCAAGATATTGAAGTCCGTCGAGTTCTACAGTTATTAGCCGATTTTACCGATATCAATATGGTTGCTGCAGATAGCGTACAAGGTAATATTACCTTGCGCCTCAAAGAAGTGCCTTGGGATCAGGCTTTAGATATTGTGTTAAAAACTAAAAATCTGGATAAACGCCGTAATGGTAATGTGATCTGGATTGCACCGGTGGCAGAACTAATTAAGGCCGAAGAAGAAGAAGCTAAGGCTTTAAAACAAAGCGTTGCACTTGCACCGATTCAAACTGAATATATGCAGCTCAGTTATGCAAAAGCAGCAGATATTGAAAAACTGATTACTCAAAATAAAAGTGCATCAGGATCAGGCAATTCAAGTAATAGTACTAATAACGACGATAAAGAAAGTTTATTAAGTTCACGTGGCTCTATCTCTATTGATGCTCGTACCAATACCATTATTGTGAATGATACCCAGCCTTTCATTGATAAAATTCGTAATATGGTTGATCTACTTGATGTGCAAGTGAAACAGGTGATGGTTGAGGCGCGTATCGTTCGTGCAACTACTGACTTTACCAAAGAAATGGGGGTGAAATGGGGAATCCTATCTCAAGGGATTACCAATAATAATCACCTTCTTGTTGGTGGTAGTGATACGACTCTTTGGGATCTCCGAGAGCCAGAAGTAAATGAGTTAGGTGGATTTACCTATGATATTCAGCGTCCAGATAACCTGAATGTAGACTTAGGGGTTACTAGCCAAGGAGCAAGTCGCATCGCCTTTGGTTTAATTAGCCTTTCGGATTTTATGCTGGATCTTGAACTTTCTGCGCTTCAAGCAGACGGTTATGGTGAAGTGATTTCTACGCCAAAAGTGCTCACTGCTGACAAGCAAAAAGCAACCGTTGCTTCTGGTTCGCAAATTCCTTATCAGTCTTCAGAAGGTGGAGGGGCTAATGCAGTATCGACTACAGAGTTTATTGATGCAACTTTAAGTCTGGACGTTACACCAAGTATTACGCCAGATGGCAAGGTACAGATGGAGTTGAATATTACCAGTGACTCAGCAGGAAATCCGACACCAACTGGACAGTTAACTATTAATAAAAATCAGATCAATACTAATGTACTGGTTGATAATGGTGAAACAGTGGTATTGGGTGGTATTTTTGAGCAAGAAACTCGAAATGCGCAAACTAAAGTTCCGTTCTTGGGAGATCTGCCATATTTAGGTCGTTTGTTCCGTAAAGATGTTAAATCAGATAACAAGCGTGAATTGCTGATTTTTGTTACACCTCGAATTGTTAATGACAGTGTTTCAAGAAATCATTAATATATTTTGAATTTAACAAAATGAATAGGTGACTCCTTGCCAAGCAAAGAGTTTGAAACCCTACCAAATATCTATTTGGTAGGGCCGATGGGGGCCGGTAAAACAACAGTAGGACGACATTTAGCAGAACTGTTAGGACGAGAATTTCTGGACAGCGATCATGAAATTGAGCGGAAAACAGGGGCTACGATTCCCTGGATCTTCGAAAAAGAGGGTGAAAAGGGTTTTCGTCATCGTGAAACTGTTGTCATTGATGAGTTAACTTCACGTCCACAGCTGGTACTTGCGACTGGTGGTGGCGCAATTACTCAGGCTCCTAATCGGGATTATTTAAAGCAGCGAGGCATCGTTGTTTATCTTTATACTCCAGTTGAAATTCAGCTTCAGCGAACCTATCGCGACAAAAACCGCCCCTTGTTACAAGTCGAAAATCCTGAACAGAAACTCAGAGATCTGCTTGCAGTGCGGGATCCGTTATACCGGGAAGTCGCACATTACATTATTGAGACCAATCAGGGAGCTGCACGAGATCTGGCGCAGCGTATTCTGAATCTCATCCTTCCAAAAAAATAAGTTCAGTTGAAAAAGTGGTTATCCTCTCATGAAAACCTTATATGTCGAACTCGGTGAACGTCGTTATCCCATTTTTATTGGCAGTAACTTGAATCCTCAGGAATTGCTTGAGCCCTATATTCACGGCAAGCAGGTGATGATTGTCAGTAATGATACGGTGGCACCACTCTATCTGGATCGCTATAAGGCTGCATTAGAAAATCTGGGTAAAACTGTGGCGACCTGTATTTTGCCGGATGGTGAGAAATACAAAGATATTGAACATCTAAACCTGATTTTTGATGCATTGCTTGA
>NZ_DFDO01000034.1:0-8686 GCF_002367915.1 Acinetobacter sp. UBA3025 | reverse complement strand
GTCGCTGATCTACATCGACCGCCACATCCTGCATGAAGTGACTTCGCCACAAGCCTTTGAAGGCTTGCAACTTGCTGGCCGTAAGCCATGGCGTTTAAGTGCCAATATTGCGACACCTGACCATAACGTACCGACCTCTAAAAAAGAGCGTGAGCAGGGCGTGGCTGGGATTGAAGATGATACTTCACGTATCCAGGTACAAACCTTGGATGATAACTGTAAGACGTTCGATATTGTTGAATTTGATATTAACGATATTCGTCAAGGCATCGCGCACGTTGTTGGTCCTGAGCAAGGCTTAACCTTGCCAGGTATGACCGTTGTATGTGGTGACTCACATACTGCAACACATGGTGCATTTGGCTGCTTGGCACACGGGATTGGAACATCAGAAGTTGAACATGTATTGGCAACCCAATGCCTGGTTCAGAAGAAAATGAAAAATATGTTGGTACGCGTTGACGGTAAATTGGGTCAAGGCGTAACACCGAAAGATGTGGTTTTAGCTATTATCGGTAAAATCGGAACTGCAGGCGGTACAGGTCACGCGATTGAATTTGGTGGTCAGGTGTTCCGTGACATGTCGATTGAAGGCCGTATGACCGTGTGTAACATGGCAATCGAAGCGGGTGCACGTGTCGGTATGGTCGCAGTCGATGAAAAAACCATTGAGTATGTTAAAGACCGTCCATATGCACCGAAAGGCGAGCAATGGGATCAGGCGGTTGCGTACTGGAATACTTTGCACTCCGACGAAGGTGCTCACTTCGATACAGTTGTAGTGTTACAAGGTGAAGAGATTGAACCGCAAGTGTCTTGGGGGACTTCTCCTGAGATGGTGATTCCGGTGTCTCAAGCGGTTCCAACTTTGGAACAGGCCAAAGATGATGTACAGCGCAATGACTGGAACCGTGCTTATCAATATATGGGCTTAACTGCAGGTCAGCCTTTAGCAGATATTCAGTTAGACCGTGTATTCATCGGTTCTTGCACCAACTCACGTATCGAAGATATTCGTGCTGCGGCTGAAGTAATCAAAGGCCGTAAAGTGGCTTCTAGCATTAAGCAGGCCATGGTCGTTCCGGGTTCGGGTTTAGTGAAACAGCAGGCAGAATCTGAAGGTTTGGACAAAGTCTTTATCGAAGCTGGTTTTGAATGGCGTGAACCAGGCTGTTCTATGTGCTTGGCAATGAATGCTGACAAGTTGCAGCCAGGCGAACATTGTGCCTCAACTTCAAACCGTAACTTTGAAGGTCGTCAGGGTAATGGCGGTCGTACCCACTTGGTGAGTCCAGCCATGGCGGCGGCGGCAGCGATTGCCGGTCACTTTGTTGATGTCCGTTCATTTTAATTGGTACGCAGGAGCAGAAATATGAAAGCTTATACCGTTGAACAAGGTATTGTTGCACCCTTAGACCGTGCCAATGTCGATACAGATTTAATTATTCCAAAACAGTTTTTGAAATCGATCAAACGTACCGGTTTCGGTGAAAACCTGTTTGATGAATTGCGTTATTTGGATGAAGGTTATCCGGGTCAGGATAACTCGGTTCGTCCGATTAACCCGGACTTCGTGTTAAACCAGCCACGTTATCAAGATGCATCGATTTTAATTTCTCGTGCTAACTTTGGTTGCGGTTCAAGCCGTGAGCATGCGCCGTGGGCATTGAATGAATACGGTTTCCGTACTGTGATTGCACCAAGCTTTGCTGATATTTTCTTTAATAACTGTTTTAAAAATGGCATGTTGCCGGTGATCTTGCCGGAAGAAACGGTTGATCGGTTATTTAAGGAATGTGCAGCAGCTGAAGGTTATCAGTTAACGATTGATCTGGAAGCGCAGGAAGTTCGTACACCAAATGGCGAAAGTTTCAAGTTTGAAGTGGACCCATTCCGTAAGCATTGTTTGTTAAATGGTTTGGATGATATTGGCTTAACTTTGCAGGCAGCAGATGATATTCGTGCCTACGAAGAAAAAACCAAACAATCACGCCCATGGGTATTTGCTGAAATTCATTCATAAAACAGCAAAAATTGTCATGGCATGACTGCGAAGGCCTTGCTAATATCAGAAGATTATTAATTTTTTTTGATAGGTTAATACAGACATCATGGCAACGTATTGGAAACAGTGGCTTGCTCTAAGTGCAGTATCAGTGCTGATGACCGCGTGTCAGAGCATTGATACCTTCAAACTTAAACATGCCAAAGAAGATGCAGAAAGCAAATCCAATGCCTTGATTTATTGTGCAGGCACACCGGATTGTCAGTTTGAACGTTTAAATCGGACCATGATTGTGGATGAGTCCACCAAGCGAATCAGCCCAGAAGCGCTGGATCAGCGTCTGGTTCGTTTGCAGGCCAAAAACCTGAAACAGGAGAATCCGATTTATTTATCTGTACCGGAAGGGCAGCATGAACTGGTGGTGCGTTTCTATCCGATTAGCAAGGATAAGGCTGAGACCTTGCATCTGTTCCAGCAGTTTAAGGCGAATAAACGCTATACCCTGAAAATGTTCCGTGACCGAAATGCACGTAGCACCAGTTTATTAAATGCCTCTGCACCTGATCCATTGTGTGTGGACCTGTTGCAAGAGCAGAAAGTGATTCGTCGTTTTTGCAAACCTTATAATGTCATCAATGGCATTGCAGAGTTTGTAGAAAAAAAAATTTAACCTAGTCAGGTGGATGCCTGACCTTATAAATGGAAAAGCTCATGTCTAAACAAATTTTGATTTTAGCTGGTGACGGTATTGGCCCTGAGATTGTAAAAGCCGCAGAACAGGTGCTTACACGAGTTAATGAAAAATTCAATCTGGGTTTAACATGGGAACAAGGTCTGTTGGGCGGTGCTGCGATTGATGCACATGGTTCACCTTATCCAGAGGTAACCTCTGAACAGGCGAAAAAAGCAGATGCAATTCTGCTCGGTGCTGTAGGCGGTCCAAAATGGGATACCATTGAGCGTTCAATCCGTCCAGAACGTGGCTTGTTAAAACTACGTAGTGAGTTGAATCTGTTTGCGAACTTGCGTCCAGCAATTCTTTATCCGCAATTGGCTGATGCCTCTAGCTTGAAACCGGAAATTGTCTCTGGTCTGGATATCCTGATCGTACGTGAATTGACCGGCGGTATTTACTTCGGTCAGCCACGCGGGATCCGTGAACTGGAAAATGGCGAAAAACAAGGTTTTAACACTGACGTTTATGCAGAATCTGAAATCAAGCGTATTGCCAAAGTTGCGTTCGAACTTGCTGGCCTGCGTGACGGTAAAGTATGTTCAGTCGATAAAGCCAACGTGCTTGAAGTGACTGAGCTTTGGAAACAAACCGTAACTGCACTGAAAGAAGAGCAATATCCAGACATTAACCTGTCTCATATGTATGTAGACAATGCTGCGATGCAATTAGTACGTGCGCCTAAGCAGTTTGATGTGATTGTGACTTCAAACCTGTTCGGTGACATCCTGTCTGATGAAGCTGCAATGCTGACTGGTTCAATCGGTATGTTGCCATCAGCATCATTGGATGAAAATGGTAAGGGTATGTACGAACCTTGCCATGGTTCTGCACCAGACATCGCAGGTCAAAACCTGGCAAACCCATTGGCAACCATTCTGTCTGTAGCCATGATGCTGCGTTATACCTTCCGTGAAGAAGCAGCCGCAAAAGCCATTGAGGATGCAGTAGGAAATGTTTTAGACCAAGGTCTGCGTACGGCTGACATCATGTCTGAAGGCATGACTAAAGTGGGTACGGTGGAAATGGGTCAGGCAGTTGTGACTGCATTGAATTAAGTTACTCAGTATTTCTACGTAAAAAACGCAGCCTTGAGCTGCGTTTTTTTATGACTGATTTTGATTAACAGGTTCGACCCGAAAGGCTGACAGAAGTTGCAATATTGTCTTTGAGCAAAAAGGTAATCTTGCATTGCAAATTCACATCATAACCTGATGCAGGACTCACAGTGACTGGAACCGGAACTGTGCCAGTACCTGCTGCCGGAAACTGGGCAATCGGTAAGGGAACGGTCACAGGACGTTCCACGACATAGCTGAGCTGTTGGGAGCTGAGCTCAGGTTCACTGATTTGCTGATAACCCAAACGTTTCAGATCTAAATTGCGATCAATATACTGGCTACTCTGCCCAATAAATTGCTGTAAATAAGTTTCACGGCCAGTCTGGCTGATCGTAGGTGTTTGTGCACACCCTGACAGACCGAGCAACAGGATGCTCAAGCCCAATACCAGAGAAGTACCTTTGCTTAACAACATCACATCACTCCTACTCAAGGAACGCTTAAAAACAGTGTAGTAGCAAAGTGTGAGAGGAACTGTTGTAATTTATTATTAGGCAAGACAGGATCAATCAGGCAGTTAGCTGTAGCTGTCAAATTCAAGACAACTTAGAACGCTCTTATATCCACTTTAAAATGAATAAAACGCAAAAATAAGTCTTAACAGGCACGTCCGCTATATTGCACGGATTGAGCAATCCCTTGTTCTAGTTGAAAATGAATCTGGCAGGGCATTTCAACCTGATAACCTGGGCCGGGTGCAGTCGCGAATCGTACAGGAGCACCTATACTGACACTTTGCTGAATGGCCGGTGTTCCCAACGGAAGTTCAATGGTGCGAAGTACAGTATAACTCAGACGTTTTTCCGTTTGTACAGGTGCTTTTGAGGTCTTAAAACCGAGTGCAGTTAAATCCAGATCCTTGCGAATTGATTCTGCAGATTTGCCAATATATTGCTGTAGTTGCTGATCTAGTTGTCGTGATTTTGTCGAATTTGTAGTGGCGCAGGCAGTCAGGCTGATTCCTAGGATCAGAGAAAACAAGAATTTTTGCATGAATGATTCACTGTTTTTATTAGAGGAAAAATAGAAATTATTATCTTCGAATGCAGTATAGGGAATGTGCAGGGGAATTGATATAAAAGAAAAGACAATAAAAAAGCCACTGGATGAGTGGCTTTTGCTTCCGCTAAAACTTAGCGCGCACGGTATGTGATACGACCCTTAGTCAAATCATAAGGAGTCATTTCGACCTTCACGCTATCGCCAGTCAAAATACGAATATAGTGTTTACGCATTTTACCAGAAATATGGGCAATTACTTCGTGACCGTTTTCTAAACGTACACGGAACATAGTATTAGGAAGCGTCTCGGTGACAACGCCTTCGAACTCGATGAGTTCCTCTTTATTGGCCATAGCCTACCTGAATGAATAAATTGGAAAGGCGCAAATTATAGTCAATTTTTTCGCAAAACACAAGGTGTAACGGGCGTTAGACTGATCATCTGTCAGTAAAATAAGCGAAGTGTGAGTTTAAACTTTTTAACTAAAAAGCGTGTGGTATCTGTTGTCAGTTTGGTCAATCACAGTTAATCTAATTTCAATCTTTTTAAGTATAAATGAAGTACATACAAGGAAGGTTTTTGAGTGAGTCAGCTAACGGATGCATCAGTCGTATTGCGTTTAGGCTATCAGGCGATTCGTCGTGCAGGTTTGCCAACAGAAGAACTTCTGACAAAAGCAGGAGTCGCTTTAAATCAGGTGGAGACCAATGATCGTACTCCGCTCAGTGCTCAGTATGCCTTCTGGGTTGCCGCAGAAGAGGTCAGTAAGGACCCGGATATCGGATTGCATCTGGGTGAACATTTGCCGCTCTATCGCGGACAGGTGATCGAGCATCTGTTTATTTCATCAGAGAATTTTGGTGAAGGCTTGAAACGTGCACTGGCTTATCAGCGTCTGATCAGTGATGCTTTTCATGCCAAGCTGGTGGTCGAAGACGATCGCTGCTATCTGACCAATGGTGAACAGCCTTTTGCTGAAAGTCTGGTCAATCGTCACTTTACCGAATGTGCGATGTCGGGTGTGCTGCGTTTCTTTAAATTTATTACTGAAGGCCGCTTTGAACCGATCTATATCGATTTCAATTTTTCCAAAGGCGCGGCAGATGAAGAATATTTCCGGGTTTATGAATGTCCGGTAAGTCTGGGACAGAAAGAAACCCGTTTGTATTTTGATCCAAGCATTCTTGATTTCCCGCTTTGGCAGGCAGAACCGGAACTGTTGCAGCTACATGAACAGCTGGCAATTGAAAAATTACAGGAACTGGCTCGTTACGATTTAGTCGGGGAAGTACGTCGTGCAATCGGTTCTACTTTAGAAAGTGGTGAAACGACTTTGGAAACTGTAGCCGCTCAACTGAATATTACCCCACGCCGTTTACGTACCCAGCTCAGTGAGGCTAATACCAGTTTCCAGCAGATTCTGTCCGATTATCGCTGTCGTCTGGCTAAACGTTTATTGGCGAGTACCAATGAAAGTGTAGAACGTATCGTTTATCTGACTGGATTCTCGGAGCCAAGTACCTTCTACCGTGCTTTTAAACGCTGGACCAATGAAACGCCGGTGGAATATCGGAAGCGCAAGCAGCGTTAATCTTTAAAATCTAAAATCCTCCCCCAACCCCTCCTTTAATAAAGGAGAGGAGTTCCTCCCTTTTTCAAAGGGAGGTTAGGAGGGATTTAAAAATTAAAAATAATTAGCTTATTCCGGCATATTTAACCAGTATGGACCCAAAGGTACTTTGGGTAGGTCAAAATACTCTGGATATTCAGCCTGGATAAAATACAGACCGTCCGGTGGTGCGGTAACACCGGCTGCTTTACGATCTTCTGCTGCAAAAATATGGTCAATATGGTCAACCTCATACATGCCTTGGCCGATTTCCAGCAAACAGCCCATGATATTGCGTACCATATGATGCAGGAAGCCATCCGCCTGAATATCTAGAATCAGATAAGGCCCATGCTGGATCAGGCGGCAGTGACGGACGTGACGTACCGGCTGATTGGACTGGCAGGCTGCTGCACGGAAACTCTCAAAGTTATGTGTGCCTTCAAACTTTGCAGCCGCTTCAATCATCTTTTTGACATCAAGTGGATAGTAAATATGAGTGACCTGTTTATGCAGCAAGGCAGGGCGTACCGGATAGTTATAGACAATATAACGATAACGGCGTGCCTGTGCTTTAAAGCGTGCATGGAAGCCATCATCCATCTCCTTGATCCATTGGATTGAGATATCCTTAGGTAACTGGCTATTTGAGCCCATTAACCAGCCTCGTTCAGAACGCAAGGCATGGGTATCAAAATGTGCGACCATATTGGTCGCATGCACGCCGGCATCGGTTCGGCCTGCACCATGCAGAATAATCGGTTCATCGGCAATTTTACTGAGAACTTTCTCGATGGTTTCCTGAACACTGATTACGCCCGGTTGTTGAGTCTGCCAACCTCGATAATTCGTTCCACAAAACTCAATTCCCACCGCAAAACGCTGCATAATGACCTCAAAACCTGACTAATCGTACCAATGGGCATGCCATTGTTCTACCGTGTCATATTGTAAATACATTTTTAAGGCTTTTGCATAAAGATCAGCATGGCCATAACTTTCATTGAGTAGAATTTTGCAATCATGCACCCATTCAGCAATGGCATAACGCTGATCGGTGGCACCGAAAGGCACTTGAGTAGTTAAGACCGAGATACAGCCTTTGGTATAGAGCTGATTGATAAAATCTACGATCTCTGGATTGACGGCCAGATTGCCGGTTCCAAAGCCTTGCAGGAATAGAAAATGCGGAGGATAGGCCAAAATATTTTTCAGATTATTGAACTGTTGAACTAAATCGATCGGCTGCATCATCAAGCTCATGCAGTTAAAATCCAGAGCTTTGGCAATATCGTCTGCTGTAACCTGATGACTTTGCTGGTTGGCCTGAATAGCGATATGCGCATCCAGACCAGTAAAGGCATTCAGCTCAGTGGTATGTTGCTTTAAGGCAGTTTGAGCATGAATCAGTTGCTGATGAAAAGCCAGATAAACACCTGCATTACACTGAGTTACTGAAGCGAGCGCAAAGCTCAGATTGTCCATGGCATCGCTAAATTCGCGTTGCGCATCGCCTTCAGCATTCAGGAGGGGATACTGGCTGCCAGTCAGCACAATATGAGCCGAATTCCCCATAAAATGTGCCAATACTGCGCTGGCATAGCTCAGGGTATCTGTCCCGTGAATAATCACAAAATGTTGTATCTGCTGTTCAGATTGCAGATTTTGGATAAATTGCACCAGTTCTAACCAGTCTGTAGCAGTACAGGCACTGCTGTCCTTAATCACAGGAGCGCAGTAATACTGAATCAACGGTTGATCCGTAGCAAGCAGCTGTTCCAGTTTTGGAATAAATAAATCGGCAGACATAGGGGCGAGCGGGTCACCGACACAGCCAAAGGTGCCGCCCATATAAATCAGTGCAATATCTTTCATCATAAAAAAAGCAGCCAAATGTTGACTGCTTTAGTGTAAAGGGAAATTGATTAAGATGCGATTTGATTCAGCAACTGATCAGCTTGCTGACGTTGTGCTGCTGTATATTCAGCTTCACGTTCAGCTATGACTTCACGGGCAGCTGCATAAGCGCCTAACTGGATATATTGTTGTGCCAGCTCCAGGTTAAGGTCCGCTTCATTAACTTCCATCAGCTCAGGGAAAGACTGCACCAATGGATCATGTTGATCGATTGCTGTAGTTACTGGCGCTGTCGGAATCTCAAAATTCACCCCTGTAGAAACAGGAGCCTCTTTTACAGCTTCGACATTATCAAGTT
>NZ_DFDO01000293.1:0-7485 GCF_002367915.1 Acinetobacter sp. UBA3025 | reverse complement strand
GTTCACGCGGCAGTAATTTGCCGCGATCCAGATGTTTCTGACGGGCAGTTTCTCCGCCACCCAAGGCAATTTTTTCTACTTTCTGTTTAAGGTCATCCACCAGTTGCAGCATGGCAGCCTGGTTGGTCTTAAACTCTTCACTACGTATATTGATTTTGCTCTGTAACTGATTCATGACGAACATCCTTGTCTGATTCTAAGTGTTAATGTTTAGGCTGTTTCGTTGAAGAGCTCACGGCCAATGAGCATACGGCGGATTTCGGAAGTTCCGGCGCCAATTTCATAGAGTTTGGCATCGCGCCACAAACGGCCTGCAGCAAATTCGTTGATATAACCGTTCCCACCTAGGGTCTGAATGGTTTCACCCGCCATCCATGTAGCTTTTTCAGCGGCATATAAAATGGCACTGGCAGCATCTTTACGCAGGCTACGGCTATGATCAGCCTTGTCACATTCAGCACCAACGGCATACACCAGCGCCTTACATGCCAGCCAGGTAGAGTACATGTCAGCAATTTTGCCTTGCATCAACTGGAATTCACCGAGTGCCTGACCAAACTGTTTGCGGTCATGAATATAAGGAATCACGGTATCCATGCAGGCATCCATAATGCCCAATGGACCAGCACTGAGAACAGCACGTTCATAGTCCAGACCGCTCATCAGCACTTTAGTCCCATTGCCGACACCGCCAAGGACGTTTTCTTTAGGAACTTCGACATTGTCAAAAAACAGGGGATAAGTATTGGAACCACGCATACCCAGTTTGTCTAAATGAGTGCCGTGACTAAAACCTGGCATATTTTTCTCAACCAGGAAGGCGGTCATGCCTTTGGCGCCAGCTTGTAAATCGGTTTTGGCATAGACGACAAGTACATCGGCATCACCACCATTAGTGATCCACATCTTGGAACCGTTGAGTAGATAATGATCGCCTTTGTCTTCAGCTTTCAGTTTCATGCTAACCACATCTGATCCGGCATTCGGCTCAGACATTGCTAATGCACCGACATATTCGCCAGAAATCAGTTTTGGCAGATAACGCTGTTTTTGTTCTTCATTACCATTTCGCTTAATTTGGTTTACACATAGGTTAGAATGGGCGCCATAGGACAAACCAATGGATGCTGAAGCACGGGAAATTTCTTGCATGGCAATAATATGGGCCAGATACCCCAGATTGGTACCGCCATATTCTTCACTGACCGTTAAACCAAGTAGACCCATATCACCAAATTTTTTCCAGAGGTGAGCCGGGAATTCATTGTCACGGTCAACCTGCTGGGCAATTGAGGCAATTTCCTTGGCGCAAAATGCGGCCACTGAATCACGAAGCGCAATAAGAGTTTCATCCAAACCGAAATCTAAGCTTTGTAAATTCATTCTTCATCCATCCTGAGATTATATTTGTTGTGTCCAAAAGCATTTTTGTTGTGCTTGTTTTTTTAACATACAACGAAAAATTAAAAAAGTGAACCTATATTCACAAAATGATTTACAATTCATTTTATCTGGTTGAGAATAAGATTATGAGTTATAAAAGATCATCACTGATGCAGGAACGAATGGAACAAAATCGTTTGTCGATTTTACAGTCTGCTCGTGAACTGATTACTCAAGGGGGCTTTAAAGAGGCGTCGATTCAGGCGATTGCAGAACGCGCAGGTGTTTCTACAGGCCTGGTATATCGATATTTTGAAAACAAAAGCCAGATTTTGATTGAAGTTTTGTCGGCAGCGATTCAGCATGAAGTTGGAATTCTTGTTTCCATCGCCGGGTCGGATTTATCGCCAAAACTAAAATTGCAAAAATCTGTTACAACTTTTGTGAAACGTGCCATGAATAGCCCCCAGTTGGCGTATTCACTTATGTTTGAACCGGTTGATCCGGAAATGGAACATGAGCGTTTTCGCAGTAAACAGCTGCTTAAACAGAGCATTAAGGAAATCCTGGCCGAAGGAAAGGTGAATGGAGAGTTCGAATTTGAAGATTTAAATACGGCAGCTTTGGGCGTGGTGGGTGCCATGACCTTTGTCGTGATTGAACCTTTGAATCCGTCCCGTAATGTGATGTTTGATCAGAACTACAAGGATCACTTTGTCAAACAGATTGCCGATTTTTGTGTTAACGCAGTACATCGACAGGAGGGAAATTCAGCAGCATAGACACACAAAAACAGGCACATAGACAAGGTCGTCGTAGTCATAAAACAATTAGTAAAGTTGAAAATCAGAATTACAAAGAATCAAGGAGATCGATTCAATGACACAAGTACGGTTAAGCTATGCCTATGGAACCAGCAGCCAGCCTTTATTGGGCATGACGATTGGTGAAAAATTTGATCAAGCTTGCGAGCAGTATGCAGATCGCGATGCAGTCGTCAGCATGCATCAGAACATACGCCTGAGTTATCGGCAGCTACAGGATCAGGTCAATGCCTTTGCCTGTCAGCTGCTGAAATTGGGTATGCAAAAAGGTGACCGTCTGGCGATCTGGTCGCCGAACTGTGTGGAATGGACTATTACCCAGTTCGCAGCTTTCAAGGCAGGCATTATTCTGGTTAACCTGAATCCGGCCTATAAAAGCAATGAGCTGGAATATGTCCTGAATAAAGTGTCCTGTAAGGGACTGGTCATTGCATCGCAGTTTAAAACAACGGACTATCAGGAAATTCTGACCAAAATTGCGCCTGAATTAAAACAGGCTGAAAATAAATTACTGAATGCAGAACGTCTCCCACATTTAAAGCATGTCATTAAAATTGATGAGCAGCAGCATACGGGTATTCATCGTTTTCAAGATTTAATGCCTACACCAAGTGCTCAAGAACTGGAACAACTGCAACAGATCTCCACTGATTTGCAGTTCGATGAAACCATTAATATCCAGTTTACGTCAGGCACTACAGGTAACCCTAAGGGTACAATGCTGACCCATAACAATATTTTAAATAATGGTTACTTCGTGGGTGAGGCGATTCACTTAAGTCCAGAAGACCGTGTCTGTATTTCTGTTCCACTATTCCACTGCTTTGGCATGGTAATGGGCAATCTGGCCTGTATTACCCATGGTTCAGCCATGATCTATCCATCTGCCGTATTTAATCCGCTGGAAACCTTAAAAGCCATTCAGCAGGAAAAATGTACGGCAGCTTATGGCGTACCGACCATGTTTATTGCCGTACTGGAACATGAGCAGTTTGACGAATTTGATCTATCCAGTCTGCGTACCGGCATTATGGCGGGTAGCCCGTGTCCGCAGGAAATTATGCAGCGCGTGATTGAGCGGATGCATATGTCCGAAATTACCATCTGTTATGGCATGACTGAAACTGCTCCGGTAAGTGCCCAGAGTTCTACTGAAGACAGTGTTGAACGTCGTGTCAGTACAGTTGGCCGTGTCCATCCGCATCTGGAAGTGAAAATTGTCGATGAAAATGGCAAGGTGGTGCCGCGCGGTCAACTGGGTGAACTCTGTGTGCGTGGTTATTCCGTGATGCTCGGTTATTGGGAGGACCAGGACAAGACGCAGGAAGTCATTGATGCTGCGCGCTGGATGCATACCGGTGATATTGCTGAAATGGATGATGAAGGCTTTGTCAAAATCAAGGGTCGTATCAAGGATGTGGTGATTCGCGGCGGTGAAAACCTGTTCCCGAAAGAAATTGAAGATTTTCTTTATACCCATCCAGCGGTGTCGGATGTGCAGGTGATTGGCGTGCCAGACCATAAATATGGTGAAGAGCTTTGTGCCTGCATTATCCTGCATGAGAATGATCCATGTACCGAAGAAGCCATCCGCCAGTATTGTGCTGAGCATATTTCTCACAATAAAGTGCCACGTTATGTGCGTTTCTTCCATGAATTCCCGATGACAGCTTCAGGTAAGGCACAGAAGTTCAAGTTGCGTGAATTTATGCGTGAAGAATTAAATTTAAAAGAGATTGCTTAAATTAATTAAAGCTAAGTTTAAATAGTATTTGATCAGATGACCTGGCGGCATGGATGCCGCTGTTTCATTGTATGGCAAGGATGCCATATCAATGAAACAGCGGGGGGTTGGTTACTTTACCCAGTCAAAGTAACGAAGCACCTGCACAATGGAAGAAGAATCCATCTTGCAAATTGAGGTCATGTATTTAGCAATTTCTTTAAATAGATAAAAATCTATTTCTATATAAATCAGAGTAAACAGATGGCAAAAAACTTTCACAGTGAAGTGGTGGTCGCCAGTTATGATGATCATATCCGTAAACTGATTCCTGGCTATGAACTGGTGCATCAACAGATTGAAGCAATACTCAGTACTGAGCTTCCAGAAAATGCACATATCCTGATTGTGGGTTGCGGAACTGGTTATGAACTATCTTATTTATTGCAACAGCATCCAAACTGGACATTTACTGCGATTGATCCTTCCGCTGCAATGCTTGAGCAGGCAAGGAAGCAGCTGGCTTCTATTGGCGCTGAACAACGAGTTCAGTTTATACAGTGCACCACTCAGGAACTGGATCAACAAAATTCATTCGATGCTGCACTCGCTATTTTAGTCGTCCATTTTATTCCTGAACCTCAGAAATCTGATTTTTTTCAGGCTATCTATCAGAGCCTTAAAGCTGGCGGGATCGGATTGACCTATGATCTGATGCAACCAGAAGATGAGAATGAATTAAAGGTAATGCAAAAAATGGCACAGCAAACCGGACTTAGTGTGCAGCAAAGCGAAAATATGCTGGCCAGATTGCAGCAGGACTTTTTCCTGATTTCAGTAGAAGATTCAAATGAACTTTTAACAAAAGTCGGATTTAAACAGCGCAAAATTTATAGTCAAATCATGAATTATTATGGTTTTTTACTCAGAAAATAAAGATCATGAAACTTTATATGAATTTTAAAGTTTAAGAGAATAATCAAGGAAGTTTAAGAATAATGTCAGCATATTATAGTTTGATCCAGCGCGAGCAGCATACAGATGGCAGTAATACTGCCTATTATCGTTCCAATATTCATGCTCAAGGTGCGTGGAATCCTCATGAACAGCATATGGCACCGGCAACCGGTATTCTATGTGTTGAACTAGAACAGTTTCAGCCTAGATCAGAAATGCGCATTGGCCGGGTTGGACTTGATATTTTTGGGCTGATTGCATTTGGTGAATTTTCTATTACTACACGCATGATCCGTCCTGGCAAAACTATTGAACTGATTGAGGCGGAAATGTGTGCCAATGGAAAAACCTGTATCGTTGCTCGTGCCTGGAGGATGCTGACTTCGGATAGCCGGGCCATTGCAGGTATCGAAGATTTTCCGATTGAAAGCCCTGAGTTTTTACCGGTTTGGGAGGGTATGAGTTGCTGGCCGGGCGGTTATATTCAAAGTATTGAAACCCGTGCACATCCTGATCATCGTGCAGGCAAAGGCATTGTCTGGCTCAGAAATTCATTGGATATGGTAGAAGGACAACCGACTACAGATTTTAGTCGTTTACTCGGTATGGTCGATACCGCGAATGGCATTGTGCCACGTCAGGACCCGAATGCGGGCTGGGGATTCCCGAATCTAGATTTACAGATTCATATGTACCGTCTGCCGCAAGGTGAATGGTTGGGGCTGGAAGTAGTGCAACAATATGGTGAAGATGGGATTGGTCTCACCAGTGGTGTGCTGCATGATATTCACGGGCCTTTCGGTCGCAGTGAACAGATTCTGACTTTACGAAAATTCTAAAACTGATTTAAAAGCAAAAGGATGAATTGATTCATCCTTTTTTTATTGGCATGCTGTGCGCAATGGTTCAGGAATATTGATGAATGCGGATTAGTATTATTGGGGCAGGGCGAGTGGCTTATCATCTTGCCCGTGCATTGTCAGCACAACATGAAATTGTACAGATCTACAGCCGGACTCTGGATAAAGCACAGCAACTGGCTGATCAATTTAAAGCGCAAGCCATCGCTCAACCTGAGAATCTGAATCAGGATATAGATTTGATGATCATTGCCGTGAGTGATCAATCAATTGCTAATGTCATCAGACAAGTCCATTCTTACTTGCAAGATGTGCTGATTGTACATACTTCGGGTAGTACCCATCTGAATGTTCTAGCAGATGTACATGTAAAGTCTGGTGTCTTTTATCCATTGCAGACCTTTAGTCTGGAACGTGAAATTGACTGGGAAAATACGCCTTTATTTATTGAAGCATCTGATCCAGAAGATCAAAAAATTCTAATTCATTTAGCAAATAGCCTAAGTAAACGAGTTTATCAATATAGTTCAGACCAACGTTTGAGCTTGCATCTGGCTGCAGTGTTTGCCTGCAATTTTAGTAATTACTGTTATGACATAGCCAAGCAGATAGTAGATGCACAGCAGGTAGACTTTAGCCTGCTTTATCCCTTGATTCTGGAAACAGCCAATAAAGTGATGCAAAATGATCCTCGCCAGGGGCAGACTGGACCTGCGATGCGTGGTGATCAGAATATTTTGAATATACATCAGCAGATGCTAGAGCAGTCTCAGCGACAAGACTTGGCAAATGTATACAACTTACTCAGTCAGCAGATTTTAGAACGCCATCAGACCTAATAAAAAAGCGCTGAATAATCAGCGCTTTTTAGACTTATAGATATTAAGAAATTTTCTTAAAGATAAAATCATTAATCTTGTGGCCGGCTTCGATTCCGCGACGCTCAAACTTGGTTTGTGGACGCCATTCAGGGCGAGGGTAGCTGTTACCTTTACCTGCGAGATTTTCTAAACGTGGACGTTCTTCCAGAACTTCCAGCATCCACTCAGCATACGGTTCCCAGTCTGTTGCAGCATGGAAAGTACCGCCAAGTTCTAGTTTTTGTTCAACCAATGGCATGCGGTCATGAGATACAAAACGGCGTTTAAAGTGACGTTTTTTCTGCCATGGATCAGGGAAATACAGCTGAACGGTGTTGATGCTATTGTCTGGCATTTCACGAAGTACCTGAATCGCATCAGCATCCAATACACGTAAGTTCGTCACGCCAGCCATACCTGCTTCATACACGCACTGCGCAATACCCGGTACATGCACTTCGATTCCGACAAAGTTACGCTCAGGATTCGCTTTCGCCATGAGAACCAGAGAGCGGCCCATACCAAAACCGATTTCGACAGTCAGCGGACGTTCAGGATGTTCAAAATACTGACGCAAATCACCTACCGGATATTCCAAAATTAAGTGACCATATTGTTCAAGCGCAGTACGTTGAGAGGTATTTAATGGCGCTGAGCGGCGCATAAACGTCACAATTTCACGGTGCTCGCTTAAATTGTCCAGCTCCACGACTTGCTGGTCTAATTGATCGTTCGACATAACTTTGGCAAATCTAAAAATTCAGAATGCGGTATTTTAAGTCCTGAGCGGAGCAAGTCAAACTTTTCTCGGGAATTCACTACTAAAAACTGGTATTGAGCTTATTCAATGAAACAATAAAAGGGCCAATTGGCCCTTT
>NZ_DFDO01000011.1:0-6683 GCF_002367915.1 Acinetobacter sp. UBA3025 | reverse complement strand
TCATATTTTAACTGTTAGGACTCAGGTTTTTTTATTTAAAGCAAACTATGGGACAGCAATGTCCTAAATGGACTCTTTTTTTATGGAAAGAATATTCTTGAAATCTAGATGTTTTATTATTTTAAGATTTTAGTACATCCAGACATTCATGAATAAAAATTGGCAAATCATTGGGTACTCGAGATGAAATCAGCTGATTATTGTCATTGACCAGTTCAACATCATAATACGTCGCACCTGCATGTTGTACTCGAGGTGCATGCGCACGGATACTGGTAATGATGCGGTTCTTTAAAACATCAGCTTCACTGAGTAATAAAGATGCGTCACAAAGACTAAAAATGGTTTTTTTGGCCTCATTAAAAGCCTGAATGAAATGTAAGACTCGCGTATCGTTGGCGAGGGAAACTGGGGATTCACCGCCCGGAATGAGTAAGACATCAAAATCATCAATACTGATATGATCAATTCCCCGATCAATCGTTACACTCGACTGGCCATGTAATCCATGTACGACTTTTCCGGCATGGAGTTCAATATTACAGACACTGTGCTCTGCAGCAAGTAAGGCTGCAACAGGTTCAGTATATTCAAGATCTTCAAAATTATTCGTTACAAGTACCGCTATTCTTTTTGGCATTATAGGCACCCCCAATGTAGTTTTAAATTAGACTAGCGATTTAAGGTTTAAAAAACGTCTCTGCTTTGTAACCGAATAGTGATTTAGTGTAAAAAATCCAATTAAATCAAAGGAAAATGATTAAAAAAAACAGTTTTCTATGTGCATTTTATTGTGAACTGTCACTCAGATTTTAAGTAGTCAAACTAGAGGTATCGAGATGGCTTTATTTTTATTTTCTTATGCTTAAAATCGTTATGTAGATTAAGAAATAGTGATATTTCATCTTGATAGAAATCAGTTAAGATGAGCGGACAAAGTTTACAATTTGATAATGTAAAACATGCGAAAATGCTGAAAGAAATGTTACCAGATATGACTAAAGCGATGAACGGTTAAAATCAACTCCCTGTTTTTAAGAATTAATCTACTAAAGTTATATTGTGTAACATTTGTAGCGCACTAATTGTTATACTGCACAGATAAGGTTTATGAAGGGCGACATCACGATGATCAACGACGATCAAAACACAACGGCTTCTTTAGATTTGGCTAAAATTCGTGAAGATATCGATTCAGTTGATCAACAAATCCAGCAATTGATTAACCGTCGTGCACGTTTGGCTGAGGCTGTAGCAAAAGCGAAATTCGCATCTGAAGAAAATCCGCTGTTTTACCGTCCGGAACGTGAAGCACAGGTTTTGCGCAATGTTATGGAGCGCAATGAAGGACCGTTGTCAGATACGACGATGGCACGTCTGTTCCGCGAGATCATGTCAGCTTGTTTGGCGCTTGAAGCACCGCAAAGTATTGCGTTTTTGGGACCTGTTGGTACTTATACACATTCAGCAGTGTTGAAACATTTTGGTCATGATGCTGTGGTTCGTCCATTACCGACTATTGATGAAGTGTTCCGTGAAGTAGAAGCGGGCAGTGCGCATTATGGTCTGGTGCCGGTTGAAAACTCCTCTGAAGGTGTAGTGAACCATACTTTAGACTGTTTCAAGACTTCGCATCTGAATGTGATTGGCGAAGTGGAATTACCTATTCATCACCAGTTTCTGATCTCTGAAAATACCCGTAAAGACAGTATTAAACAGATCTATGCACACCAGCAAACTCTGGCTCAATGCCGTAAATGGCTGGATGCCCATTATCCAGGTGTAGAACGTGTGGCACTCAGTTCAAATGCTGAAGCTGCGCGCCGTATTCAGAATGAATGGCATTCTGCTGCGATTGCTTCTGAAATTGCTGCGAATATTTATAATCTTGAGATTATGCACAGCAATATTGAGGACAATCCAGAGAACACGACACGCTTCCTGGTGATTGGCCGTGAAAAAGTGCCACAAAGCGGCAATGATAAAACTTCATTACTGGTGTCTGCACATGACCGTGCCGGTGCATTGCTGGAAATTCTGGCTCCATTTGCCAAGCACAACATTAGTCTAACCAGTATTGAAACTCGACCTGCACTTCCTGAAAAATGGGCTTATGTATTCTTTATCGATCTTGAAGGTCATATTGAGCAGGAAAATGTTAAAGCTGCGATCGAAGAAATTCGTCCGCTTGTGAAAGAAGTCCGCGTGCTTGGTTCATATCCTGCAGCTGTTTTATAAAAGCAGCCTTTCGTGGTTAGTGCGAGAGTGCTAACCACTGTTTCATCTGTAAATCGGAAGTATAAAATGTCGTTTGTCCCAGCCAATGAAGGCATCTATAAATTAAAGCCATATCAACCAGGTAAACCGATCAGTGAACTTGAGCGTGAGTTGGGCATCACTGATATCGTGAAACTGGCTTCAAATGAAAACCCGCTGGGCTGTTCAGATAAAGTCAAAGAAGCAGTGGCTGCGGAACTGGCGGAAATTGGCCGTTATCCTGATGGCGGTGGCTTTATCCTGAAAGATCAGATCAAGACACAATTCGGTTTTGATCATAACCAGATTACTTTGGGTAATGGTTCAAACGACTTACTGGAAATATTTGCCCGTGCATTTGTTTCTGAAAAAGATTCAGTGGTGTATAGCCAGCATGCGTTTGCGGTATATGCACTGGTGACTCAAGCGATTAATGCCGAAGCGATTGAAGTGCCAGCAAAAGGCTTCTCTCATGACCTTGAAGCGATGGCGGCTGCGGTAAAAGACAACACCAAGCTGATCTTTATTGCGAATCCGAACAACCCGACAGGGACCTGGTTCGAAGAAGCTGAATTTGAAGCATTCATGCAAAAAGTTCCAGCGAATGTGATCGTAGTACTGGATGAAGCCTATGTGGAATATTTCCCGGAAAACTTCAATAGCCTGAAATTCCTGAAACAATATCCAAACCTGATTGTCAGCCGTACGCTGTCTAAGTGCTATGGTCTGGCTGCGCTGCGTGTTGGTTTTGCTTTGGCATCTGTTGAAGTGACTGATTACTTGAACCGTATCCGTCAGCCATTCAACGTCAACCATTTAGCCATGGTGGCTGCGGTTGCTGCACTGAAAGATGGAGCATTTATCGAGAAATCTCGTGAAGTGAACAAGGCGGGTATGGCACAGCTAGAAGCCGGCTTCAAAGCTTTAGGCCTGAACTATGTACCTTCACGCGCAAACTTCATCTTGGTTGATGTACAGGCTGATCCAGCTGAAACATTTAACAAGTTGTTGAAAGAAGGCGTGATCGTACGTCCAGTGGGTATTCCAAACCACCTGCGTGTATCGATTGGTACTGAAGCTGAAAATGCCAAATTCCTTGCTGCATTAGGTAAAGTACTTGGCTTAGAGGCGAAAGCTTAAGTTATGTCGCAGCCATTGTTTGAAAAAGTTGCCTTTATCGGACTTGGACTGATTGGTTCAAGTCTGGCGCGTGTCATTCAGGCCGAGCATTTAGCCAATGACATCGTGGCATCGACCCGCTCACAAAAAACCTTGGAAGATGCCAAGGCACTTGGTCTGATTTCCAACGGCTATGCAAATCCTGTAGAAGCCGTTAAGGGGGCAGATCTGGTGGTACTGGCATTACCTGTTCGTGCTACCCAGAAAGTGCTAGAAACGATCAAGCCTTATTTGTTGGAAAATGCCATTCTGACCGATGTTGGCAGTACCAAAGGCAATGTGGTAGAAGCAGCCAAAGCTGTGTTTGGTGAAAATCTGCCAGCCGGTTTTGTGCCGGGGCATCCAATTGCGGGTGCTGAACATACCGGCGTGCATGCAGGTAAGGTCGATCTATTTGCCAATCACAAGGTGATTTTGACGCCGTTACCAAGCAGCGGACAATGGGCGGTCGATAAACTGATTCAACTGTGGCAGGTGGCCAAAGCGGAAGTGATTTGTATGGATGTGGAAAAGCACGATGAAGTGCTGGCCCATACCAGTCATCTTCCGCATCTGATGGCCTTTAACCTGGTCGAACAACTGGCCAAGCGTGAAGACAATTTCGATATTTTTCGTTATGCTGCGGGCGGCTTTCGGGACTTTTCCCGAATTGCAGCCAGTGATCCACAAATGTGGCATGACATCTTTTTTGCCAACAAAAAAGCAATTCTTAATGCTGTAGATGGCTTTGAAGCTCAACTCGCGATTATCCGCAAGCTGATTGAAGATGAAGATTCACAAGCTTTAATAGGCTTGTTGGGGCATGCGCAAGCCGCGCGTCAGCACTTCAATCATATGCTCGCCAAGAAACCTCTCATGGAGAAAAATAAAGTGACACAACAATTTACCATTCAACCAGGTGCCAAGACGTTCCAGGGTAAATTTACCGTGCCAGGTGACAAATCTGTGTCACACCGTTCCATCATGTTTGGTGCCATCGCTGAAGGCACAACGCATGTGACGGGTTTCCTTGAGGGTGAAGATGCACTTGCAACTTTACAAGCCTTCCGTGACATGGGCGTGAGCATCGAAGGCCCTAAAAATGGTGAAGTGACCATTCATGGTGTGGGTATGCAAGGTCTGAAAGCACCGAAGTCTGCGCTTTACATGGGTAACTCTGGTACTTCGATGCGCCTGCTGGCTGGCATGCTGTCAGCTCAGAAATTTGATTCGGTGATGACGGGTGATGCATCCCTGTCTAAACGTCCAATGGAGCGTATTGCAAAACCATTACGTTTGATGGGCGCGCAGATTCAAACTACGGGTGAACGTGGTACACCACCAGTATCGATTACGGGTAATCAAAACCTGAAAGGTATTCAATACGACTTGCCAATGGCATCTGCTCAGGTGAAATCAGGTATTCTGCTGGCGGGTCTTTGGGCGGAAGGTGAAACTTCAGTGACTGAACCTGAACCAACCCGTGACCATACTGAACGTATGTTGCGTGCGTTTGGTTATGACGTAAAAACTGAAGGCAACCGTATTTCCCTGCAAGGTGGCGGCAAGCTGGTGGGTACTAACATTCAGGTGCCTTCTGATATTTCATCTGCAGCTTTCTTTATGGTCGGTGCAGCGATTACTGAAAATTCAGACGTGACTTTGGAAGCGGTAGGCATTAACCCGACCCGTACTGGTGTGATTGAAATCCTGAAACAGATGGGTGCGGACATCACTGTTGAAAATGAACGTATTGCAGGCGGTGAACCGATTGCAGACATTCGTATTCGCGGTACACGTACGTTAAAAGGCATTCATATGCCGGAAGACCAAGTGCCACTAGCAATTGATGAATTCCCGGCATTATTCATTGCTGCTGCATGTGCAGAAGGCCAAACGATTCTAACTGGTGCTGCTGAGCTGCGTGTCAAAGAATCTGATCGTATTCAGGTGATGGCTGATGGTTTGAAAACCATGGGTATTGATTGCACACCAACTGATGACGGCATCATCATCGAAGGTAAAGGTAAGACAGGCGACTGGTCACCAATCTTTACTGGCGGTGAAATTGAATCGCATCATGATCATCGTATTGCCATGAGCTTCTCGATTGCAGGTCTGCGTAACTCAGGTGAAATTAAGATTGTTGGGACTGAAACTGTCGCAACCAGTTTCCCAACCTTCACTGAACTGACTTCTCAAGCTGGTCTGGCGATTGAAGTGACAGAATAATTCTAAAATTTACATGAAACAGCCAAGCTTTTGCTTGGCTGTTTTGTTTATATTGGCTTATGCTAAAACCATACAACAAAAAAGCCATTTGGATGTAGCAATGCGAAAATTAAAATTTATGGCCAATCCTCAGAGCCAGGAACAATTACAGGGCAGTCAGCAGACTCAGGAATATGTGACACATCTGCTGACGGAAGAGCTCGGTAAATATGGCTTTAAAACCTTGGCGCAAAGTGGCGCACAAGTGGCCGTAAGTGTCGATGAACACGAGTTGCCATTATCAGTGAGCTGTGAGACACGAGACCAGGAAGGGCACCTGATTTGTGAAATCGCCTCTTACCCGGATGAAGAACAGGACTGGCTGGACCGGATTACAGAACAAAGTTTATTAAATCAGTTGGCACAAGCTGTTGAAGCATCGTTGAAAGAACAAGAAAGTTTTAGTGAGTTTGAGTGGAAGAACTAGTTCAACAAATGCAAAGTCTTTCGCCTATATTGCAAAGTAAATGTCTTGTTTTAGATTATTTTAAGTCATCCGATGCTGCGGAAGCCTATGCCTCGATTACCCCGAGTTTGACCCGTTTTATGGCATGGGATGCACCGGAATCTGAACAGGTATTTGCAACAGTCTGGCAAAACTGGCTAAACAATATGGCTAATCATAAAGAATATATCTTTGTGATTCGCCATATTGAAAGACATGAATTTATCGGATTATGCGGTTTGCATCGACTGCATGATGAAATACCTGAAGTGGGTATCTGGATTCGTGAAAAGGCGCATGGTCATCATTATGGACATGAGGCAGTACGTTGTATTGTGGGCTATGCTTTTAATACATTAGGGATTAAAGTTTTGAGCTATCCGGTAGCAGAAGAAAACTGGGCTAGCCGAAAAATTGCAGAACGTCTGGGTGGGAAAATTTCTAGCCACTTAGATAAACCTAAATATCGGGCTGTAATTTATGAAATTCATGTTAAAGATTTTATTTCTGAATAAAAAACCTCATCATTCGATGAGGTTTTTTTGATTAGCTT
>NZ_DFDO01000140.1:0-6337 GCF_002367915.1 Acinetobacter sp. UBA3025 | reverse complement strand
TTATTTTTTTTGATCTTAGTCTTTTTCCATATCTTTTAAATATATTGAACAAATGGACCAAACCATTTCTGCTTACAAAATAAGCAACAGATTAAGCTTCAAAAATGCTTACAAACTGAATATTATTCATCTAAAATAGAGAACCACATCACATAATATAATTATTGAAATATATTGTATACATTTTGTATTTCTGAAAGATTCAGGGGATTAAGTTATGAGTGTTCAAAAGTTGCTCATTTCACTCAAACTTAATTTACGTAAATTGATTTTAATCGTTTTACTTGTGAGTCTGGTGATTCTTTTTTCAATTACATTGATTGTGAGCAATGTAATTCACCGACAGCAACTGATTAATAATTCTCTTGCAACTAATTATGAGTATGCAACTAAAGTTGCTTCTATTTCTGATTTATATTTTAAAAATATATTTAATGATTTAAGCCTCAGTGCCAATATTATTAAGAATGGCTTTCATAATGAGCAGTTATTAAAAACTGAATTAAACAGATTGATTCAACAATCTAATTCTTTTAGCAGTGTTTTGATCAGCGATGCAGATGGTCATGTCATCGAATATGCGCCTGAAACCTTGAAATTAGATAAAGTTGCGATTATCCGGTCTTTGGGCTTTAGTAAATCACTCGAATCAAAGAAGCCTTATATTTCCTCACCCTATTATTCATTAAAAGGTAATCTGGTCGTCCTGGTTAGTTTTCCCATCTTTGATCAGAATAATAAATACCAAGGCTTTATTGCAGGGTTTATCTATTTACATGAAGAATCCTTATTAAAGACACTTTTAAGCGAAAATTATGGTTATAAAAATAGCTACTTATATGTTTTTGATAAAGAACATAAAATTATTTATCATCCAGAAATAGAGAGAATTGGAAAAACATTCCAACACAATACCGGTTTAGCTTATATGGAGTCTCATAGCTCAGGAAAAATAAAATTAAACAACGATATGGGAGTTAGCGAACTAGCAAGTTTTGCAAAAATTCCTACGACTAACTGGACCGTGGTGTTTCAGCAGCCTACAGAAGATTTATTCGCCCAAGCCCGTCTTCTTGCCTACAAAGTGATTGGCACAATTTTTGTTATCTATATTATTATCTTTTTAATCATCTGGCGTATTTCAAAATCTATTACCTCTCCATTAAATGATCTTGCCAAAATGGCAAGTCATTTGAATGATCCAGGTATCACTGAAAAGATTAATCATATTAAGCCTTGGTATTTCGAAGTTTTTAAATTCAAGAAGTCCCTATTATCTAGTGTAAACGTTTTTAATCAGGAGATTGAAGAACTTAAACAGGATACTTTAACCGATCCTTTAACCGGCTTTTATAATCGTCGTGGCTTTGAACTATTTTTAAATGATTTAATTAGCAATAAAACTTATTTTGCTGTGGTGGTTTTGGATATTGACTATTTCAAGAAAATCAATGATCGTCATGGGCATGATATGGGTGATGTGGTATTAACCAAAGTTGCCGGATTTATTCGGGCAAGTTTTCGCGAACAGGATATTTGCTGCCGCGTTGGTGGTGAAGAGTTTATTATTCTTGCGCCAGTCAAAGAGATTTCCCAAGCAACTAAAATTGCTGAAAGATTAAGGCATAAACTGGCATCGACTTATTTACTTGAAGTAGGAGTCGTCACTGCCTCACTCGGTATTGCACACTGGCCTTTAACTTCTTCCGATATTAAAGAAGTTTTAAAACAAGCAGATACGAATTTATATCAAGCCAAACATTTAGGGAGAAATCGTGTGGTGACAGGTGAAAAAAGTGCCTAGTAATAATATTTTTATACAGTTATTAAGTAGATAATTTAAATATATTATTTTGTTATTGTGTTATGGGGTTTAGATCTTTTATTCAAAAAAACAGTACAATTTCTCTAATACTTCTAGGTTTATATAGAGGTTTATACTTAAGGATACAATATGACTTCTTTTTATAATGGAGGCACCAGCCAAGAGATTTTTAATCTGATTGGTCAAGCTGCTGCCTTAGAGGATATCATAGATGCGATTACCGCATGGTTAGGGGACAAAATCCCGGATGCACTGGTATCTGTCATGTTGTATTCGGAACAGGAACAAACGCTTAATTTAATAAAAGAACCAGCCTATTTTTCCAGAGAATATGTAGAAGCTTTAAAAGATCTAAAAATCGGCCCGAATGTTGGCGCTTGTGGTGCAGCTGCATATCATCGTCGTTTAGTGGTCTGTGAGGATTTACTCAATGATCCGAACTGGGTCGCATATAAAGATCTGGTTAAACAAAATGGTTTAAGAGCCTGCTGGTCGGTACCAATTGCCAACGGGAGTGGCAAACTTTTTGGCTCTTTTGGTACTTATTACCGTTCGATCAAGTCTCCTACTCCCAATGAAATTGACCTGCTGCAATATGCAGCTTCGCTGATCGCCTTAACCTTTGAGCTGTATGAAGAACGCAAAAAACGAAATCAGCTCAAAGATAAATATCAGTCATTTTTCTCTTTTCATCCCGATGCAATTTTTGAGCACAATCTGGATGGCAATATTGTAGATGCCAATCTGGCCACCAAATTTTTTAACGAAGTTGGTGTTAAATCGCATATCGGAACTAAAATTGATCATTTTATTGAACCTGAACATCACCCTCTTGCCTTAGAAGCCTTTGAGCAGGCCAAGCATGGCTTGACTGGACATCTTGAAGTTCAGGCACATAACTCGGCAGGACAGAAATACTGGCTCGATTTAACTTTTTTGCCAATTAAAGTGAATGAGGAAATTGTCGGTATCTTTAGCGTGGCACGCGACATTACTGAACGTTATCAAAACAATGAAATGCTGCGCTTAATGAAACGTAGTGTCGATGCAAATCCGCATGGCATTATTTTAACCTCGGCAGAAAATGACCAGCCTATTGAATATGTTAATCCGGCCTTTGAGCAGATTACCGGTTATAGCCTAGAAGAATTCAAAGGGAAAAATTGCCGCATCTTGCAGGGACCCGATACTTCAGCGGAAAGCATCCAGCAAATCAGCGAAGCCATTCAGAATAAATCTGAAATCAAGATTGTCCTGAAAAATTATCGTAAGGATGGACACTGGTTCTGGAACAAGCTGAATCTCGGCCCGGTCTTTGATGAAAATCATAAATGCACTCATTTTATTGCCATTCAACAGGATGTGAGTCAGCATGTTGCCCAGCAAGAACTAATCGCTTATCAGGAATCACATGACCATTTAACCGGCTTTATTAACAATAAACTGTTTGAAGAAGTGATACAGGAAAAACTGCATTTAGCTCAGACAGGTTCTGCAAATCTGGTGCTTTTATATCTGGATCTGGATGATTTTGAACCTTTGAATCAAAGCCTCGGTCATGATATTGGCGATAAAATTTTAAAACTGGTGGGCAATCGTCTGAGTCAAAATCTGCAGCCTGAAGATGTGATTTCCAGATTTTCAGGAGATGAGTTTGCAATTTTATTAACTCAAATGACTGATCTCAAGCAAGTCGCTGTACGTGCCGAAGAAATCATCGCCGGATTATCTCAACCTTTTCACGTAGATGGTTACGACATTCACCTGAGTGCCAGTATTGGTGTGGCTGATGCTGATCCAGACATTAAATGTGTTAAGCAGTTTATCAATGCTGCTAAAGATGCCATGCGTGACGCCAATGCCGAAGGGGGTAATACCTGGCACTGGTATAATTTCACGAAAGAGCCTTTACCGAAGGTCGATTATGTACAGCTTCGTCATGAACTGATGGTCGCTCTGCATGAACAGCAGTTTAAACTATTTTATCAGCCAATTCTGGACAGTGAAACGGGCAAGGTCAAATGTCTGGAAGCCTTGATTCGCTGGCAACACCCAGAAAAAGGCTTTATTTCTCCTGCCGATTTTATTCCTTTTGCAGAAAGGACCGGGCAAATCGTCTCAATTGGCGAATGGGTACTTAGACAGGCTTGTGAGGAAGTTAAAGCCTGGAATATGCAGCATGAGACTCAAATTTCGGTTGCCGTCAATCTATCTCCCTTACAGTTTAAAAGAAGTGGATTCCTGAGTGATCTCCAGCAATTATTAGCGGAAATTGAATTCCCGCATGAGTTACTAAAACTCGAAGTGACTGAAAGCATGCTGATTGCCAGCGGTGATAAGTCCATTGAGATCTTAAAAAATGTCCGGGCTTTGGGCATTAAAGTTTCGGTAGATGACTTTGGCACTGGTTATTCGAGTTTAAGTTATTTACGTAGTCTTCCGATCGATGAAATCAAACTGGATCGTAGCTTTGTTCAGCATTTACCTGGCAATCCACGAGATGAGGCCATTATTGAAGCCATGATTACCTTGGCGCATAAGCTGGATCTGGAAGTCGTTGCGGAAGGAATTGAGAATCCTGAACAGGCTGAGTGTTTAAAATCACATCATTGTGATTATCTGCAAGGTTTTTACTATGCAAAACCTGCCCGGCTCAATCAGCTAGAGTTAATCAGTTCCTGATTAATGTTCCCTGTTTGAGCAGTACAGTTTCAGCTTCTAAGTAAGCTAACTCTTCTAAATGATGGGTCACATAAATCATCGGTAAATTCAGCTCATCTTTCATCCGTTTTAGGAAGGGTAAAATCTGCTGTTTTAACTGTTGATCCAGTCCCGTTAAAGGTTCATCTAGTAGCAACAAATTTGGTGAAGACAATAATGCCCGACCAATAGAAACGCGCTGCGCTTCTCCACCTGATAGCTGATGGGCTTTGCGATAAATTAGAGGCTTTAATTCTAATAATTCCACGATGTCTTCAAACTGGAATTTTCGATCTGCTTTAGATATCAGTTTTTCTGCATAACATAGGTTCTGCTGCACATTCATATGTGGAAACAGCAAAGCATTCTGGAAAACTAATGCAATTTTGCGCTGATGCATTGGAATATTTATTTGCTTTTCTATATTGGTTAAATCCTGCTGATTAAACTGAATATATCCTTGATCAGGTTTCAATAACCCGACAATATTTTTGAGTAAAGTACTTTTTCCGCTTCCAGATGCACCGACGATCCCCAATAGTTGCTGCGATATTTCCAGTTTAATATTCAACTCGAAATCGGCTTGTTGATATTGAAAATCACACTTCAACATTTCAGCCTCCTAATTTCCGTTGATAGTTTTGCAAAATAAAATAATTGGCAATTAAGGCAGTAAATGCCAAAAAAATAGATAAAACCACCAGACGCATCGCCATTTCTTCACCATTCGGTTGTTGCAATAAGGAATAAATTGCGATGGGAATAGTGCGGGTTTCATCCGGTATATTACCTACAAAAGTAATGGTGGCGCCAAATTCACCCAGACTGCGGCTAAAACATAAGATGCTGCCAATCAGCATACCGGGAATCGCCAGAGGTAAATTGATACTCCAAAACACTTTCCACGGTGCTGCGCCCAATGAACCTGCGATATGTTCGAGTTGCTGATTCATGAGCTGAAATGACAAACGGATCGGTTGCACCATCAATGGGAATGCGACAATCATCGAGGCCAATACCGCCCCTTTCCAGTTAAATGCCAGTTGCAGCCCGAGTGTATTGAGATATTGCCCAATCATGCCTTGATTACCAAACAGTACCAAAAGTAAGTAACCTAAAACCACAGGCGGTAATACCATCGGCAGTTGCAAACATGCTTCGACCAGAAACTTAAGCCGAAATTCATATCTGGCCAAAACCCAAGCCAATGTTACTGCAAAAGGTAAGCAGAATAAGGTCGCAAAGCTGGCCACCTTGGCAGACAAATATAGCGCACTGAGTTCTTCTGGACTTAACATCTTGCAGTTATTTCTCCAGTCATTGTCTAGGGATTTAGCCTAAATCCATATTTTTGAAAGATGGCTTTGGTCTGCGCGCTTTTTTGTATAAATTGTTCAAATTGCACTGCTTCTTTATTCTGTGCGCCTTGCCGTGTCAAAGCTAAAGGATAAACAATCGGACTATGTGAATTTGCTGGGAAAGTACCGATGATTTTTACTTTTCGGCTGATCAAGGCATCAGTTTTATAGACAATCCCCACTTCACACTCGCCACGTTCGACAAAAGCCAAAGCCGAGCGCACATCATCCGTTCCAACAATTCGTCCTTTCAAGCCATTTAACCAGTTCAGTTTGGTCAGACTTTGCTTGGCATATTTTCCGGCAGGCACTGATTCCATTTGCCCGGTACATACATAACCTTTAAAGGACTGGGCAAAATTAAAACTGGACCGGGGTTTAAAATGAATATTCAGATGTTTCGGGCTGATCGCCACTAACTGATTTAACAGGATGGGATGAACTGAACTGGAAG
>NZ_DFDO01000161.1:0-5104 GCF_002367915.1 Acinetobacter sp. UBA3025 | reverse complement strand
CAATATTCCCCACTGCTGCCTCCCGTAGGAGTCTGGGCCGTGTCTCAGTCCCAGTGTGGCGGATCATCCTCTCAGACCCGCTACAGATCGTCGCCTTGGTAGGCCTTTACCCCACCAACTAGCTAATCCGACTTAGGCTCATCTATTAGCGCAAGGTCCGAAGATCCCCTGCTTTCTCCCGTAGGACGTATGCGGTATTAGCGTCCCTTTCGGAACGTTGTCCCCCACTAATAGGCAGATTCCTAAGCATTACTCACCCGTCCGCCGCTAGGAATCAGGTGCAAGCACCCTATCCCCGCTCGACTTGCATGTGTTAAGCCTGCCGCCAGCGTTCAATCTGAGCCATGATCAAACTCTTCAGTTAAAATCATTTCGAACTTTATAAGTAAAGTTCTTAAACTTGGCTCATCAATTTCCTGACTTAAATTTCGCTCAAATAAACTTCGAGTAATTCAAACCAATCAATCAATGAAAATAATTTCGATCAATCAACCAGTAAAAATCCACACAAGTTGTTCTTCATAATCTCTTAATGATCTTCTTACTACTTCGTCAGTAGCAAGCTAGGTCGGCTATATTACTCTCTATCTCTAGAAAGTCAACCAGTAATGAAAATTATTTTTAAACTTTCTTTCTAAAACCTAACTTAACCATCTCATGCTAAGTTACTGTTTTATCAGAAGTTTTAATCTTCATCACCGCCGATGGATGTGCATTCTACAGCATTTCAGAGGGCTTGCAATACCTTTTTCAAATAAATCTTACCGCATGTCTAATTTTTAACCTTTTATGAAGTTTTTATTCATTTATTATACAATTTTGCTTAAATTACGCCTATTCCTAGTAATACAGTTTATTATTCCAGGTTAAACAACGCCACTATACTCAAAACAAGGCTTTGGGGTTTCCTTATGCATCGCTCTATTTATTTATCTTTATGCTTATTTTCTTTGGCCTCTAGCCCATTAATTTTTGCTGAAGACACTACTCAGTCTGAACAGACTGAAATAGAAACTGAATCTTCTACTACTGCTACGGTTCCACTCAGAGAAAAAATATCTTCTAAAGTGAGTCACCTGCAAACCCAGCTAAAAGTCGACGCTAGTGCTGCACAGGCTGAAGAAGTTTTAGATCCTTTCCAGGGCTGGAATAGAAAGGTGTATCAATTTAATGATGCAATCGATCAGGCAGTTGTTCGCCCCATTGCGGTTCAGTATCAGGAAAAGGTTCCTCAAGATGTGCGTGGCAGCTATACCCAGTTCCGTAGCAATTTAGGTGAACCATGGAATGCGGTAAACCAGTTGATTCAGGGCCGTCCTGCTCGTGCAGCAAAATCTTTGGGTCGTTTTACCATTAATACCTTAACTACTTTAGGTCTGGCAGACCCAGCCCGTCGTCTGGGACTGGATCATCAAGATGAAAAGTTCGGGATCACGCTAGGTTATTATGGTGTACCTTCCGGCCCTTATGTGATGTTACCGTTCCTGGGCCCAAGTTCTGTGCGTGATACTTTCGGTATGGCAGTCGATAGCCAGACCCGTCCACAGAAATATATTCTTGAAGATGATGAAGGCTTGTATTGGGGTGATCAATTCTGGCGTGCAATTGATAATCGTGCAGAATTACTTGATATTGAAGGTGTGTTAACAGGTGATCGTTATGCACAAATTCGCGATATTTATTTGCAACGCACCAATTATATGATCGCCCAGAAAAAAGGTCTGGAACAGGAATCTTTATTCCTTGAAGATGACTTTGATGATGAAAATCTTGAAGATGAATCTTTCGATGAAAATGAGACTGAATCTTATAGTGATGACCTTTGAAACCTAAGCTCAATAATGATTGCTAGCGAAAACTGTTCGCTAGCAATCATTTGCTTGTTATAGTACATCTTATAACTCATTCCAGGATCGAACTACCTGTCTATGTATTTCATTCAACCTACTCGCGATATTCCTTATTTAGATCAAGTGCTTGAGAAGCTTCCGCATGTTCAAGTAATCAAGCTGGAAGATCACGAGTTGTACGATGCAACGATTATTGCCATTGCAGATGTACATGATTATCTGAAATACAAGTGGAACCTTCCGACGGTCGTATTAGCGCTGGAAAATGAAGGAACAGCCTTGGCACAAGCTTGGGAACAAGGCGCTTTGGCTGGCTGGATCTGGAATAAACTGCCTGCACAACCGGATATCGCATTACAAAAAATCGATGCGCAATATAAGCGTAACCAGGATAGTCGTGATCTTCCTTCAGCAGCAGAGCTACAAAGACGTTTGCTACCGAATGAAATTGAATTAATCAATTATGCGGTTGAAACCTATTTTCAGCCTTCTGCCTATCTGTCTGGCGATTGGTACGATTACTGGAAAATCAGCGATAAAGAAGTCATTTTCTATCTTGCGGATGTTTCTGGTCATGGCGTTACCAGCAGTTTATTAACGTCCTGGATGGCGGCTTTTCATGGACGTTCGAAAACGCCTCGTGAGCTAATTAAGAAACTAAATGGGATGCTGGTTCAGGAAAATATCGAAAAGCATATCACCATGATTGCCGGAATCCTGAACCTGGAAACCCATGTCTTGAAATGGTCCAGCGCTGGTCACTATCCTCCTCCGATTATCTTTGAACCGAATCAGGAACCGAAAATCCTGTCATCCAGCAGTTTTCCTCTAGGCCTGACTGAAGATCTTGAGGTAGAAGAAAATGAATATATCCTCAGTCGCAATGCACGATTTATTATCTGTTCAGATGGAGCATTGGAGCCGTTTAACGGCGGTCTGAATGAACAATTTTCCCAATTATTGCATCACTTACAGAACGAATCCTTCGAAGCACCCGAACATGTTGCCGACGATATTGCCATTCTCAGCTTTATAAGAGTGAAATAGCAGTATAATCACAAGCTTTATAAGCACTTAATTTGATTGCGACTTTCAGCTACTTGAGTATCCGTAGACCCTATGGGATAATTTAATATCCTTCTCTGCAAATGGCATTTATATGTCAACAGGTCATGTTGAATATGCAAGCTTGAATGGAACGCATATTTTTAAGCTTATCGGCGAAGTGCGGGCCCAATCTTGTATTAGTCTAGACAAATTACTGAACAAACTTGAGCAGCAGGACAACGTTGTTGGCGCAATTGTTGATCTGACTGAAACCAGCTTTATTGACAGCACTGTACTGGGTGTCCTAGCAAAATTAGGACTTAAACTTAAGCAGCTCCATAAGATCCAGGCGGTGATGTTGTCGACTAACTCTGATATCACGACTCTGGCCAACAGTATGGGCTTGGGGCAGGTCTTTGTCATTTTGGATTACTGCGGTGATTCAAATGTATGTACGCGTAAACTGATGGAAGAACATGTGACGCATCAAGCAATGCTGAAAACTGTTCTAGATGCACACAAGACTTTAATGCGGTTAAATCAGAGCAACCAGAATATGTTTGAGCCCTTGGTCAAACAGTTGCAAAAAGAACAAGATAATCTAGATCAAGTGTCTGAACAAAAGGTATGAACACACAATAAGGAATCCCTATGACTTTACTTTCTGTTGCACAGATGAATTCCCAAAATGAAATTGAGCAAAATTTCATGACCATCGAATCATTAATTCAACAAAGTAAAGCAAAAGGTGCTGAGCTTATTGTCTTTCCTGAAAATTTCGTCTGTTTTGCTGCTGGTAAGCAGCGCGAAACTGCAGCTCAATTCGAGAGCATTCAACAACGTCTGGAACAACTAGCGCATCAATATCAGATCTGGATTATCGCAGGGACATTACCCTGTCCTTATCGTCCTGATGGTTCGATTATTGAAGATGGCCGAGTTCGTACCGTTAGCTTGTGTATTGGCCCAGAAAAAACTGAAGCCCGCTATGACAAGATTCACCTCTTTGATGTACAGGTCGGTGATGCTGTTGGTGGCTATCAGGAATCCCAATTTTTTGAACCAGGTACCGATGTTGTTGTTGCGAAAACACCTTTTGGCAATATCGGTATGATGGTCTGCTATGACCTGCGTTTTCCTGAACTTGCGCTTCATTTACGTGCCCAAGGCGCGAATATTTTAACTGCGCCATCTGCCTTTACTTACACCACTGGCCAAATGCACTGGCAATTATTATTGCAAGCACGTGCTATGGATACCCAATGCACAGTTCTCGGTGCTGCTCAACAGGGTTGGCATGGTGAAAAACGTCAAACTTGGGGACATGCCGCTGCCACAAACAGCCGTGGTCAACTTCTCGATATGGTGCATGCGGAAGGCGCACAGATTATTACGGTTGATTTTGATTTGACTGGGCAGGCCAAAGTGCGTGAGTCTATGCCACTCATGCAGCATCGCAAGCTACTAAAGTTCTCTTAAGTCAGACTTTTTACCGCATTCTCATTCGCTTGCATAAATTAACAAAATCCCTGCTTATTCTTCCCTAGAAATTATGGAGCATAGAAGTTCCATAAAAGAACAAGCAGGAAATACTCTCATGTCATTAGAAAAAGCAGTATATACCGCACGTGCCAAAGCTACAGGCGGTCGAGATGGCCGTGCAACCTCTGACGATCAGATTCTGGATGTGAAACTGGCAGTGCCCAAGGAAATGGGTGGCCCAGGTGGCGGGACCAATCCTGAACAATTGTTCGCTGCAGGTTATTCAGCCTGTTTTTTAGGTGCCATGAAGTTTGTTGCCAACCGGGATAAAATCAATATTAGCAAAGATGCCTATATTGAAGGTGAAGTTGGCATTGGTCCGATTCCTACCGGTTTTGGCATTGAAGTGACTTTAAATATTCATTTAGAAGGAATGGAACAGGACGAAGCTCAAAAGCTGGTCGATGCCGCACACATCGTTTGTCCTTATTCAAATGCAACCCGAAACAATATTGATGTTACTTTGAATGTCATCACTTAAGTCTAAATAAATATTTGACTCTCTATCCTGAAAAATCAGAAGTCATTTCAGGATAGAGCTGATCATTCTTATAGAATTTTGATCAAAATTACTGTGTGCTATTTCATAGAAAAATGATCACTTGAAATATTTACTTAAGAAAACTGTGCCTTCCTATCCCATCGAATAAAAATTTACTCTACCG
>NZ_DFDO01000326.1:0-5606 GCF_002367915.1 Acinetobacter sp. UBA3025 | reverse complement strand
AATTGTTTTAACAGGAACTCTACCCCATGCGGGTTATGTCCGGCATCAAAAATTACAGTCTTATTCTGAATTTCTCGGACTTCAAAACGCCCCGGCAATTTAGCTGCCTGAACTCCTTCCGCAATCGCTGTCTGGTTGACTTCCAGACCACTCAGCAAGATCGCTGCAACTGCTGTCGAAATATTATCCAGCGCCAGTGAACCTGTTGGCAATTTTAAAGTCGTACCCGACGATGCAAAAGCCCAGGTTTTGCCATCTTCAAAGGCTTCATAGAAATAATCACGGTTGATAGCATACAACGGCGCATTGCATTCAGCAGCTTTATCCAGAATGGCTTGCGGAATATCTTGCTGACCACCAAATATCACGGGAATATTCGGACGGATAATACCAGCTTTTTCAAAAGCAATTTTTTCAATGGTATCACCGAGCCAGTCGGTATGATCCAGTCCGATATTGGTGATGACTGCAACATCCGGATTAACCACATTCACGACATCCAGACGGCCACCCAATCCGACTTCCAGCACCCACACATCACACAGTTCATGTTTAAAAATCACAAATGCAGCAAGTGTGGTTGCTTCAAAGAATGACAGGCTTAAATCGCATTCGCGACGTGCCCGATCGACTTCAACAAAAGCATCAATCAGCAACTGGTCTTCGACTTCAACCCCACGTAATTTCACCCGTTCATTAAAACGATATACATGAGGAGACTGATACAGTCCGACCTTAAAACCCTGAGCATTGAGAATGGCAGCCAGAGTCGTGGTCGTTGAACCTTTACCATTGGTTCCGGCAACCGTCAGGACTTTAGCCTCCGGATTGATCACGCCCAGCTTTTCAGCCACAGGAATAACACGTTCCAGGCCTAAATCAATCCCCGTAACGTGAACATGGCTCCAATAATCGAGCCATGTATCAAGTGAATCAGTTGCTAATGGTGCTGTGTTCAAGGCAGGTTCATCAATTTCGTGATAATACGATAAACTGTATCACGTAATGCATGACGGTGAACAATCTGATCGATTACACCATGATCAAGCAAATATTCAGCACGCTGGAACGGTTCGTCCAGTTTTTCACGCACGGTCTGCTCGATTACACGTTTACCCGCAAAACCAATCATCGCTTTCGGTTCAGCCAGATGCACATCACCCAGCATGGCTAAAGACGCAGTGACACCACCATAAACTGGGTGGGTCAATACCACCACATAAGGCAGACCTGCTTCTTTCAAACGCTGAATCGCTGCTGAAGTACGTGCCATTTGCATCAAAGACAGCATGCCTTCCTGCATACGCGCGCCACCAGAAGCTGCAAAACAGATCAAAGGCTGATGTGTTTCAATCGCACGCTCTGCTGCTTGCACAAAACGGTCACCCACTACGGTACCCATAGAGCCGCCCATGAAGTCGAATTCAAATGCGGTTGCAATCATTGGCACGCCTTTCAGCAGACCTTGCATTACGATCAGTGCTTCAGTTTCACCTGTTTTCTTTTGTGCTTCCGACATACGCTCTGGATAAGCTTTGCTGTCGACAAATTTCAGTGGATCTTTGGCAGTAAATTCCTGACCCATTTCAGTTTGTACCTGATCAAAGAACCAGTTCAGACGGTCACGTGCTTTCATTTTCAGATGTTCATCGCATTGTGGACAAACATAAGCATTAAATGACATTGCAGTACGTGTCACCAAAGCATGACATTCAGGGCACTCAATCGTTGGTTCTGTGAATGTCGCTTTTAGGGTAGTTTGCTCATCAGGTACATGAATGCCCGGAACAATACGCTCCGTCCATGGGGTCGATGGGCTCAGAATTTTGCCTGATTTCACTTGTTGACTCATACTATAACTCATCGAGCGCTGCTCGAAGCTCCTTGACTTTATTCACCGTCGCAATAACGGCTTGTTCTGGCGCGAGGGTTGCAAACTGTTTTACAAACGCACTTCCCACAATAACTGCATCGGCAGCAACACCCATCGCTTTCGCAGATGCAGCATCACTGATACCAAAACCCACGCCTACAGGAACATCTGTCTCTGCCTTAATTTTCTGAATACGTGCAGCTGCTTCAGACACATCCAATGTTGCAGCACCCGTCACACCTTTCAACGACACATAGTAAATAAAGCCACTGGCCTGTTTCACTACATGCTGAATACGCTCATCAGTTGAGGTCGGAGCCAACAGGAAAATCTGATCCATTTCATATTTTTCCAGCACCTGCCCCAGATCTTGAGCTTCTTCAGGAGGAAGATCGACCAGAAGTACGCCGTCGACACCGCATTCATAGGCATAAGCCACAAACTTTTCATAGCCAATGACTTCAACCGGATTGAGATAACCCATGAGTACCACTGGTGTTTCGCGGTCTTTCAAGCGAAATTCTTTCACCATGTGCAGTGCATCTAGGGTATTAGTGCCACTGGCCAGCGCGCGTTCAGCAGCCAGAGCAATCACCGGACCATCTGCCATTGGATCTGAAAAAGGGAGACCCAGTTCAATCACGTCGACGCCAGCGTCCACCATCTGGTGCAGCAAAGGTACGGTTACCTCTGGATGCGGGTCACCAGCCATAACATAAGAAACTAAAGCTTTACGCTGTTGAGATTTAAGTTGTCCAAATCGTGTGGCTAAACGTGACATAGGGCTGAGCTTTCCTTAAGGTGTTTCAAACTTGAGACATTGACTATGTAGAAATACAAGACATCGCATTGTAACGCTATTTTTTGTACATTGAACAGTGTGCAACATCGACCTCTGGCATTTCATTTCCTGTGCGAGGATTTCAGAACAACCCGAAGGGATCTATTTACGATTATTTTGATTTTTTTCTCAATGATCAAAGATGCCTAATTTTGGCATTCCCTAAAATGTTGAATATTTAGATAAACTTATTTTTATCATGGAAAAATTAATAAAAATGCAGATGTTAGCGCATTCATTTAAAGTTTTCTGAAATTGCAAAACCTGTTTATACTAGCCCCATTCTCTTATTTTTTTTTATCTCCTATGCAGACTGACTCTGAAGGTACAGTGCAGGCACGCGCCATTGCACTGTTGCCGCTTATTGTATTTTTAACCATCTTTTTAGGTAGCGGGATCTATCATTCTCTGATCGGAACTGAATTTGCGTTTTATCAGATTAAAGCGCCTGTTGCTGCCCTGCCCGCGATTATCTTGGCTGCATTAGTTTATCGTGGCAAACTCAATCAGGGTATTGAAGAATTTCTTAAAGGTGCCAGCCATCCTAACCTGATTCTGATGTTCATGGTATTTATGCTGGCCGGTGCTTTTGCCAGTGTTAGCAGTGCGATTGGCAGTGTTGATGCCACCGTACAGATGGGCCTGTCTGTCATTCCTCCGAGTTTTGTCTTACCGATGCTGTTTGTGATTTCGGCATTTATTGCGACGGCGATGGGTACCTCTATGGGAACCATTGCCGCCTGTGCACCCATTGCCTTTGGCTTTGCACAAGTGACCGAGATTCCGGTGGTTTATGCAATTGGCGCCGTGGTCGGTGGGGCGATGTTCGGTGATAACCTGTCCATGATTTCGGATACTACCATCGCTGCAACCAGCAGCCAGAAAGTGCAGTTACGTGACAAATTCAGCGTCAATGTCTGGATTGCTGTGCCGGCTTCTATCGTCACGATTTTGATCTATATCTTCAATACTGGTAGTTCTAGTCCAGTCGAATACAAGGACTTTAACTGGATTCTAGTCCTGCCTTATATTGCGGTCTTTTTACTGGCTTTTAGCCGTCTGCATGTTCTGGCGGTTTTAACCATCGGTGTCGTGTTATCGGGTTTATTCGGGCTATTTGCTACGCCAGATTTCAATATCCTCAAGCTGAACACTTCCATTTATGATGGCTTTGTCGGCATGTTTGAAGTGGCATTGTTATCCATGTTCCTGGGTGGCCTGTCTGCGATCATGCAACGTGAAGGTGGTTTACGCTGGCTGATCGAACGCATCTACGCGCTGACCCGCTTATTTAAAGTGGGCCGTCAGCGGGCCGGTGAAATCGGGATCAGTTTCTTGGTCGTATTTTCGAATCTGTTTGTAGCAAATAACACTGTCGCGATTATTCTGGCTGGTGATATGGCCCGTGAAGTGGCGAAAGAATATGGGGTTGATCCGAAACGTGCCGCCGCCCTGATGGATATTTTCTCCTGTGTGGTACAGGGGCTGATCCCTTATGGCGCACAATTATTACTGGCCTGTTCGATTGCCAAACTTTCTCCAGTCGAGCTAATCGGGGGCGTGTATTACTGCTGGATTCTGGCAATATTTGCGGTGATCGCAATTACTTTCCGATATCCTAAATTAAAAACAGCTTAAATTAAGTCATGAGATAAAGCGGCCAATGATGGCCGTTTTTTTATGCCTGATCCTGTTTTAATTGTTTTCTATATTGCAATAAAGTCCTGCCTGTTGCTACCTTATAAGCGCGGGCTAAAGCGGACTGGTCAGAATAATCCAGTTGTTGGGCGATTTCGGTCAGGCTTAGGGGCTGATGCAATAAGCTTTCACAACGCCTGATCCTTTCCTGTTCCAACAATTTTTTAAAAGAACTACCTTGCTCATTTAGCTGACGCTGCAAGGTTCGAGTCGATACAAACAGTTGCTCGGCCAGCTGTTCAATTTTAATCGCCTGTTGTCTGCTTCTTAGATGCTCCGCAACCACTTTTTGAGCCTGAGTCAAAATACTTTCTACAGGTGGTTTGGCTGCAATCGCTTCTTCAGCTTGACGAATCAATAACTGTAATAACATTGGATCGGCCTGTTCCGATTTCAGGTTCAGTCCCTGTATATCCAGTTCAAAGCCATAATCCTGCTGTGAAAACTGCACTTCCGCAGCATAGAATTTTTGATAGTGAATTCGGGCAATTTCTGGCGCATGAGCAAAACGCACCCGACGCAAGAGCAAAGGATGATCCTGCAAAATAAAACGTCCCAATTGCACCATGGCTGCGATAGTTAGCTCATTCAGCAGGTTATAACGCTCATCCTGATAGATCCAATATAACTCAATACTCTGCGTATGCTGTCTTAGTTGCAATGGGACAAATTCGCTCCCATCAATGACCAGTCGCTGAAAACGCATGATGTAGCCGATGATCTCAGGAATACTGCTGCTTTTGGATACCATATAGCCCAGCACACCAAAATGTTCTGGCCGAATACATTGCACAATTTCAAAAATTAACTGTGGACACGCTACCTGTTTTTGGGTTCTTAACAGGATGCTATTGAGAAAATCCAGCGGAACTTGTGCATCAAAAGGCTGATCAATCAGTCCAATGAGCTGAGGTCGTAGATCTGCAAGAAACTCTGCGGTTAAAGGTTCTATATTTAAGCTACGCAAATAGGTGGCCCATAGTTGGATATAACCATTGGAGATTTTGATGTCTTGCATGAGCGCGTCCCTGTCTCCACTGCGAATGTATATTTTATTTTTCTATGGCGTAAAATGTATAAAAATTGGCCATATCTGTCAAAACAATTTGTGCAATTCTGAACATACTGTCAGAATCTCCAGAAAAAGAATGAAAGCAGATGAACGCACCTTTAAAATCTTCTGTACAGCCTGTG
>NZ_DFDO01000177.1:0-4676 GCF_002367915.1 Acinetobacter sp. UBA3025 | reverse complement strand
TTCACTTGAATCCAGCCCTACTCCAATGATTTGATCTTTATAAGACAGCGCTTGCTCTAATGTCTCAAATGCTGCCTCTTCACTTAAATGACGTAAGAAGCACATAATCAGATGTGAAGTAATGCCTAATTTAGCTTTCGCATCATCGCAGGCTTTCTGCAAGCCATTAATCACGGTTTCAAAGGCAATGCCACGATCAGTATGCGTTTGCGGATCAAAGAACATTTCAGTATGCACGACATTATCATCCGCACATTTTTCAAAATATGCCCAAGCCAGATCATAATAGTCCTGTTCATGAATCAGAACATTGGCACCCGCGTAGTAGATATCCAAGAAAGATTGCAGATTATGGAAATTATAAGCCTGCTTCACTTCCTCAACTGATTTATAAGGAATGCTAATTTCATTACGCTGTGCAATCGCAAACATTAACTCAGGTTCAAAGGTACCTTCGATATGCACATGCAGCTCAGCCTTTGGCAAGGCCTGAATCAATTCAAGACGGTTCATCGCTACTCCTGATTAAACCTGAGAAAAATAAAAAAGGGTGCAAACTGAGTTTACACCCTTTTGATATTCGACAAAAATTAGCCGCCAAACATCCAGAACTTCAATGCCCATAGTACTGCGATGATCCATACCATGTATGGAACAGTTTTCGCTTTACCTGTCAGCAGTTTAATCAGCGCATAGCTGATAAAACCCATTGCGATACCATCTGCAATTGAGTACGTAAATGGCATGAATACAATGGTCAGGAACGCCGGAACCGCTTCAGTAATATCATCCCATTCAATATGGACAATACCCTGAATCATCAATACACCGACAAATAGCAATGCTGGAGCAGTAGCAAAACCTGGTACAGATTGAGCCAATGGAGCCAGGAACAAGCAGGCAATGAACAGCAAGCCAACTACGACGGCAGTCAGACCAGTACGACCACCTGCTGCAACACCCGCTGATGATTCAATATAAGGAGTAGTTGAAGAAGTACCTAACGCCGCCCCAGCAACAATCGCAGAAGAATCGGCAAATAATGCTTTTTTCAGACGCGGCAACTTACCATCTTTCAGTAGACCTGCACGATGTGAAACACCTACTAGCGTACCAGTAGAGTCAAACAGATCCACCAAGAAGAATACGAAGATCACACCGATCAAGCTGGCTGTAAATAGACCTTGAAAGTCCATTTGCAGGAAGGTTGGTGCAAGTGAAGGAATTTGCCCTACTACACCCTGGAACTGGTTATAACCTAAAGCAGTAGAAATTGCAGTGATTACCAGAATACTGATAATAATCGCACCACGTACTTTGAAGTGATGCATTACCACTACTAACAGGAAGCCAAGTAGTGCAAGCATAACTGTTGGCTGTTTCAAATCACCCAGACCCACCAAGGTCGCTTGATTATCCACAATAATGCCAGCATTTTTCAGTGCAACTAGGGCCAGGAACAGGCCAATACCACCACCAATCGCCAGTTTGAGTGACATTGGAATAGCATTGACAATCGCCTCACGTATTTTGAACATACTGATGGCAATGAAGACCAGACCTGATACAAATACTGCACCTAATGCAGTTTGCCAAGGCACACCCATTCCCAGACAGACTGAATAGGTAAAGAAGGCATTCAGACCCATACCCGGCGCAAGTGCGATTGGATAATTGGCAATTAGCCCCATTACCAGACAGCCAATTGCGGCTGCAAGACAGGTGGCTACAAAGACAGCCCCATGATCCATCCCGGTTTCGGATAAAATCATCGGATTAACAATAATGATGTAACACATTGTCAGGAACGTGGTTACACCTGCCAGAACTTCTGTACGGAAACTGGTTTTGTTTTCACTCAGTTTGAACAGGCGTTCCAGCATATTTTCTGAAGATGGATTAGGAGTCGTCATGACCTAGCCCCTATTGAGTAAACTTTATGCTTTAAGCATGCCGCCGAATCCAGGAAATTTTATAGAAAACTTCATGAATTTTAAGGATCTGTTAGCAACGAATATGCCAGCTTCGCCATTTAGCGGGTCAAAATGTTTCAATAGCGAACAGTAAGAAAACTGCGCTAGAAAAACTCAAAAAACAATCTAAACAAAAAAGCTGCATAACCCCTATGCAGCTTTTTTCATCATTAGAATCAAATACTTAGTTTAAGTGAATTTGATCTAACTTTATCTTTTGCAAATTATAACACATTGATTTCTGATTGCTTCTTAGAATTTATATTTTATTAAAAATTAATATAAGTCAGCATCATTATTCTTATATTTTCTTTTATTTATTATGATTTTATTTTTATCTTTTTACCTGACTCCCTAATCAAAAAGCTTAGTGCAAATCTATTAAGGTCGGGGCCGATTTGCATTCAGCAATTTAGTTGAATGTTGTACTTCTTTCAGAATCTGATGAAGCTCTTCATGTTTTCTTGTTTCGGCCTGTTGGTGAACACAATAACCGAGTAAACCCACCATCAGCACAAAAATAGGAATTGTATAAATTTTCATTTTTGTAGTTGAGTTATGTAACAGCATTGAAATTATGCTAACAAAATAACAATAAAATTGTGACATAGTTTACAAATAACCCGATAAAATGCAGTTTTTCAATTATTTAGAGTTTTTATATTCTTCATTTTTTTTATACTTCTTATTCAATTAATCATAATTTTTTGAGCCATATTTTTTTATTTTTTAGTCATTTTTTGAATATTAAAGAAATTAATTGATTGATTCTATTTTTTATTTTTTTAGAAATTTGTCTTTACTATATAAATTTATCGAGTGAAAAATATCTTTTAAAGCTCACTATAGCTTTCATTATATTATTTAGCTTTTGTTCTAAAAAATTTATCCATTTCCTGTCAAAAATTCTTCTAAATAAATGATATTTTAAAAGTTCCTTCCCTATTTTTTAATTTTTATTCAATTCAACCTAATATTGCTAAACTTAAATTTACCCAAGACTTTTAAGAAAATTTCTTCATTCAGTCTTGGGTGAACCTTTTATCTTTAAGCAGCTACCTGCTCATCACGTTTAAATACCAACTCACCTTTTAGTGAACTTTCATCATCAAAATAATACCCATCGGTATTAAAGGCTTTTAAGTCTTCAGTTCGTTTAATCTGGTTTTCAATGATAAAGCGCGCCATTAAACCACGAGCTTTCTTGGCATAGAAGCTGATGACTTTATATTTACCATTTTTCTGATCTAAAAATACCGGCTTGATGATTTCAGCCTGAATTTTGCTTTCTTTCACTGCCTTGTAATATTCATCCGAAGCAATATTGACCAGAATTTCAGACTCTGCTGCTGCCAGGTCATGATTGATCAGATCAGTGATGGTATGTCCCCAGAACTCGTAGAGATGAGCACCACGTGGGTTAGTCAATTTGGTTCCCATCTCCAGACGGTAAGGCATCATCAGATCCAGTGGACGCAATAAGCCATAGAGGCCGGATAACATACGCAGATGGTTCTGTGCATAATGAATCTGATCCTGCTTTAACTGGTAAGCATCCAGACCGGTATAAACATCCCCTTTAAAGGCAAAGATTGCCTGACGAGCATTGGAAAAATCAAAATCTGGCTGCCAGTCTCTGAAGCGCTCCGCATTCAAATTGGCAATTTTTTCACTGACGCTCATTAAGCTGGCAATTTCAGTTGCTGATAACTTGCGGGCAACTTCTATCAATTCCTGGGAATGTTCCAGCAATCTTGCCTGAGTAAATTGATCGGTAGGTAAAGGTGTTTCGTAATCTAGAGTCTTGGCTGGAGAAATTAAAGCAAGCATAGCAACCTGGTTAAAAAATGATTAATCAAACTATATCAGTAGACTTATTTTAATTCCAATTCATGTTTTTATTTATCATAATCGTTAAAATAGAAAATTCTCCTGCAATTTATCGGTTTGCTATGTCCGAACCAATCTTCCTCCAAGGCCCTGCTGGCCAACTTGAGGTTTTTGTGGATTATCCTCAGGGTGAAGTGAAAGGATTCGCGATTGTTTGTCATCCCCATCCATTACAAGGTGGCACACCACAACATAAGGTTCCAGTGTTACTGGCACAAATGTTTTTAGAGCGTGGTTGTGTTGTCTATCGTCCAAGTTTCCGTGGTTCTGGTCAAAGTGCCGGTCTGCATGATGAAGGCTTTGGCGAAACGGATGATATACTTGAAGTCATTAAATATGCGCGTCGCCAACATATTGACCTGCCTTTCTTGGCAGGCGGTTTCAGTTTTGGTGCACATGTCATGGTCAAGTGTTACGCCGCCCTGCCAGTTGAACTGCAACCTTCAAAAGTGATTTTGTGTGGTCTACCGACTGCAACCGTAGCTGGCCTACGTCACTATGTTACTCCACAGATCAAAGGTGATATTTTATTTATTCATGGTGAAGCGGATGATGTCACGCTTTTATCCGACATGATTGAATGGGCCAAACCTCAACGTCATCTGGTCACGATCTTGCCCGGTGCAAACCACTTCTTTACTGGTTATTTGAAGCAGCTTCGGATTGCGATGAGCCGTTTCCTCGCATTAAGCTAATCAAAAAAACCTCATCGAATGATGAGGTTTTTTATTCAGAAATAAAATCTTTAACATGAATTTCATAAATTACAGCCCGATATTTAGGTTTATCTAAGTGGCTAGAAATTTTCCCACC
>NZ_DFDO01000149.1:0-3768 GCF_002367915.1 Acinetobacter sp. UBA3025 | reverse complement strand
CACTGAATCTGTTAGTACGTAATTTGAAAAAAGCGCCTGTCTCTCAATAAGATTTGAATTCTTAAAAAAGCTCCTGAAATCAGGAGCTTTTTTTATTTCTACTCGTCTTACTTATACTTTCCTTTTACAACAGTTTTAAACAGAGATCTTTGTTATATTGCTTCTATTGCCTAAGTATTTTAACTGCCATGTATTTTAATTCCCGATATCAGACTCTCCCTCCTCGCCTTTATCATCATCAGCCCCCGCTACCTTTAAAAGGTACTAAAGCGGGACATTTTAATGCTGCGCTTGCGGATCAACTGCAATGGTCTGAGGAAGATAAAGCACAATGGGTCGAAATTTGTAGTGGTCAAAAAACCTTTGCTGAGTTTGAACCTTTGGCCATGGTTTATGCTGGCCATCAGTTTGGACAATGGGCAGGACAATTGGGTGATGGACGTGGTTTATTAATCGCCCAGATTCTAGATAAAGATCATCAGACCATTGACCTGCATTTGAAAGGTGCTGGTGCAACGCCGTATTCGCGTATGGGAGATGGTCGTGCAGTCTTACGCTCGGTAATTCGGGAATATCTGGCCGGACATGCCTTAAATGCACTAGGTGTAGAGTCCAGTAATGCGGTTGGTTTTACCTCTTCTGCTCAAGGTGTACAGCGTGAAAAACTGGAACCGGGTGCAATGCTATTACGGACGTCTGACTGTCATATCCGATTTGGACATTTTGAATGGATCAATCAGTATCAGCCAGACCTATTGCCTGTATTCACACAAAAATGTATGGAATGGCATTATCCGCAATGTCTGCAAGCAGAACAGCCTATTCTGGCATTTGCTACCCAAGTGATTCAGCGCACGACAGTGATGATTGCCAAATGGCAGCTGGTCGGATTTGCGCATGGTGTCATGAACACTGACAACCTGAATATTACTGGTTCAACGCTAGACTTTGGCCCTTATGGTTTTATGGAGCGTTTCCGTCCCAACTGGATTAATAACCACTCGGATTATCAGGGTCGTTATACTTATCAGCAGCAACCAAGCATCGGCCACTGGAACTTGTGGATGTGGCTGAATAACCTGATTCCATTATGTCCTGAAAACTATGATGAAGAACAATGGAAACAGGATCTGGCCCAATGTCTGGAACATTATGAACCGACTTTCCTGGAACATTATAAGCATGGCCTAAACCAGAAAATGGGCTTACCGAATTTTCACAAAGACAGTTTTGACTGCGCTATGGCTTTTCTCAGAATCTTGCAAAGCGAGCAACTCGACTATACGCAAAGCTTTATTCGACTGCAAAATCATGAATATGAAGCAATCAAGGATGATTGTTTGGATCGCCGTCAGTTTGAAGCATTCCTGACTCAATATGAAGCGATCCGCGAACATCAGGATATTGAAGAATTAGATGCCGCCATGCAACTCGTCAATCCATACTATATCCTGCGCAATCACATGGCACAGAAAGCAATTGAACTGGCTGAGCGGGATGACTTTTCCGAAGTCGATCGCCTGTTTAAATTATTGAGTCAGCCTTATTTAAAACAGCCAGATCTGGAACACCCTGACGATCTAGGGCCATTGCCGAGTGATGTACCTGAAGTCATGGTAAGTTGTTCATCTTAATTTATTCACAAGACGACCAAAAACTGTGGATAATTCAAGCATTATCCACAGTTTTATTTAGGTTTATTCATAACTTATGACCTTACATCAACTTGCAGCATCATTAGCTTTAAAATTTCCTGAAGTCACTGTGACTCAGCCTTTCGGTGAAGGTTGTGATGTATTCAAAGTGCTAGATAAAGTCTTTATGCTTCAGTTCTATCTTCAAGGCAAAGCTGTCATTAATTTAAAAGTAGCGCCTGATCATGCTGCTATGCTGCGAGATAGTTACTCTTATATCCACGCAGGCTGGCATATGAATAAACGGCACTGGATTTCAGTGTATGAAAATAATGAATTGGATGAACCTCTGATTGAGGACCTAGTACAGAATTCTTATGAATTAGTAATATCGAAATTAAAGAAAGCAGAAAAAGTACGAATTGAATTATTACGAACATTAGAAAAATAAGTGCAGATACCACCGATGACTAAGATCAAACCAATAACATTAAAGACAAAGAGTTTAATTCTTCGCTCCTACCACTGTGGTGATGAAATCAATTTATTTCAAAACTATTTTAGCGATCTAGCAGCGTCAAAATATTTGCAAAGACATCCACATCGGAACCAAACTCAAACTCGACAAACTTTAGAAAACTGGGCGGGACAAAAGTGGGAAAACTCAGATCCTGAGTTTATGTGGATTATTGCAGATCATTTAACCCAGCAACCTATGGGTATTTTGATCTTTATACAAAGGCATGACATTGGAGAAATTCACTTCGGGCTTGGGACTCCTTATCAGGGACAAGGTTTGATGTGTGAAGCGATGACTTCAGTGATCCAATTTTTAAAACAAACTAAAAAACTCAATAGAATTGAAACCTTTTGTGCTACTGAACATTTAGCGTCAAGACAAGTGTTAGAAAAAACAGGTTTTCATAAACAGCAACTGCTTCGTGCTTGGACCATCTTTCCTTTATTGGGAAATGACCTTAAAGACTGTATTCAGTATATTCTGCCACTAAGATCAAAATAAACCTTAACTCATCTAAAAGCTTTAGATATTGCGACAATATGAAAAAAGCCCAATCATTTCTGGTCGGGCTTCTTCTGATTGGAGATTTTAGGCTTAAGCATTCCTTTTATTCAGAAACTTAAACACGCCAAACAACACCGCAATCCACACCGGCAACATTAACACTGACAACATAAAGCCTTGTGTCCACATGATGTATAAAATCATCAGCATAAAAGCTAAAACAAAATAGTTGCTAAACGGCGCAAAGATCGCTGGGAATCCGGTTTGAATCCCCTTTCGTTTGATGGCTTGTCTAAATTTCAAATGAATCAAACTGATCATCATCCAGTTCAATACCGCAGCTGCTACCACAATATAAATCAGGTAACTCAAAGCTTTTTCAGGCACAAAGTAATTCAGGATCACACAGCCAAAGATCAGAAATGCTGAGAACAATACCGCAGCCACAGGCACACCATGTTTATTTACGCTCTTAAATAATTGTGATGCATTCCCTTGTTGAGCCAGCCCCATCAACATACGGCTATTGGCATACATGCCACTATTACAGACTGAAAGTGAAGCAGTTAAAATAATGAAATTCAGTAAATGTGCAGCCCATTCAATCCCCATCTGGCTGAAAATCATTACAAATGGACTATGATCTAAATCGCCTAAATTTAGCTGATTCCATGGTACAAGTGAAAGTAATACGGCAAGCGAGCAGGTATAAAATAAAAATACCCGAATCACAGTTTGATTCACGGCACGTGGAATGTTCTTGTCAGGATTTTCGGTTTCTGCCGCTGCCATACTAATCAGCTCAATACCACCAAAAGCAAACATCATAAAGGCGAGCATATAAAACAGCCCATCAAAGCCATTCGGAAAAAATCCACCATGAATCCATAAATTGCTGATCGAAGCGGTTGAAGTTGCATCGGCAGTGAGGAGTAAATATATGCCAAAGATAATCATTGCAATGATAGCTAAGACTTTAATCATCGATAGCCAGAATTCAGACTCACCATAAATTTTGACATTGGCCAGATTGGCAAGGGTTACCGCTAAAAAGAAAATGAGTACAGATACCCAAGCTGGAATATGTGGCCACCAGTAATTGATATATTT
>NZ_DFDO01000191.1:0-4112 GCF_002367915.1 Acinetobacter sp. UBA3025 | reverse complement strand
GAATCCCTCTCTCACCGCCACTTTACTTATATCGCGCTCATAGCTCAGCTGGATAGAGCACTTGGCTACGAACTAAGGGGTCGGGAGTTCGAATCTCTCTGAGCGCACCAATAAGTAAACCGGAAAATAACGCAGTCTATAAAGACGACGCAAGTTACGCGCTCATAGCTCAGCTGGATAGAGCACTTGGCTACGAACTAAGGGGTCGGGAGTTCGAATCTCTCTGAGCGCACCAACTTGAACAATGAACCGCACATGTTGCGGTTTTTTTGTGCCTAAAATTTACAGAATCCGCCTCAAACACATACTAAAAATAAATCCTAGATGACTCAATAAAAATAAGGGCAGCGTGATGAGAAAAATCATTGTCCAGGAATTTCTGACTCTAGACGGTGTAATGTAGGCACCCGGCGGTCCGGAAGAAGATACATCGGGTGGCTTTCAATATGGTGGCTGGGTGGCGCCGTATTTTAGTGCTGAACCCGATCCAGCATTTGATCACATCATGCAAAAATGGATGCAGTCTACCGATATTCTGATTGGTAAGAATCCCTTTCAGATTTTTGGACCTTACTGGCCGAAGCATGCTGAAGACTGGCCAGGAATTAATGAAGTAAATAAATATGTGCTATCCACCAGTTTGGATCACTCGGACTGGCAAAATACGATCTTTCTAAAAAGTATTGATGAGATCATTAACCTGAAAGCTTCAGGAAATGGAGATATTCGGGTGTATGGCAGTGCTGCAGTGGCACAGGCGCTTTTTAAGCATGATCTTGTGGATGAACTCTATTTAATGACCTTTCCTATAATATTGGGCAAAGGAAAACGTCTATTTGCTGAAGACTCTATGCCAGCAGCATTTGCACTGACAGATCATCAAGTGACTTCAAATGGCGTGGTATTGAGCTGTTATCAGCGGGCAGGCAAGGTTAAAACTGGCCTGGTTGGAGAATAGCTCTATTAGGCTGTGAGCAAATGAATATGAGGTAACTGAAAGATTAATTTAGCTAATCCTGAAATCTCGCCAAGTCTGGGTTATTGTTTTTAACTCTAAATCCGCAGGAATTTTCATTAAAAAAAACTGAAATATTGCAGTATCGTTTAATTACTGTACGTTCGGTTGTGATTTTATTAAAAAACACTTAACAAGTGCTGAAAACTCTATATAATGCACCCCATCAAGACGTCGCGCTCATAGCTCAGCTGGATAGAGCACTTGGCTACGAACTAAGGGGTCGGGAGTTCGAATCTCTCTGAGCGCACCAATCTTGATAAAGAATACTAAAAAAACCGCACATTGATGCGGTTTTTTTACGTCTTCAGTTTTTTAATTTTTCATATAAAAAACCAATAATTAGAAATAAACTTAAGATTTTAATTTTTGCTGTACTTTTAAGGCATAGACGGTATTGCCACCAACTGCCGGCAACATGTCATGATAGGGAAGGCTGCGCATGGCTTTCAGTAAAAAAGGCGCTTGATCATGAATTTTCATGGAACTGGTGATCTGGAATAGCGTTCCCTGAGATTGTGGCAAAAGCTTCATTCCACCCCGTACAAATTTTAAATCTCCGCCATTGGCATAGAACTGGTTTTGTAAGGTATTTGGCTGTTCAAAACGCATTTTAAAATTAAAGGGAATCTGAATGACGCCTAAGCCGACTGATACCTTGTAGTTGGCATCAATACTTTGCGGGTTGACTGGGTTCAGTTCCACTTTTTTGATTTGTCGCGGAAAGAGTTTCTGGCTGGCCTGAGCCAATAACCAAGGCTGCAGCTTCTCAGTTGGATGTGAGAAATATTGATAGGTAGTACTGAATCTTAGATTTTCTGAACCTTTACCGGCCTTGACCTGATAATTGGGCAAAATAAAGCTGACAGGTTGTCCTGATTTTTGACTAAGCTGGGCAATTTTCTGAGTTTGCTGATTGCTGAGCTGAACTTGGGGTATTGCCGTATTTAAAATTGTAGCAGCAGGATATTTAAAACGCTGTTGTAAAGCTTCAAGCAGAAAGGCATTGGTGCCAGCAGGAATGCCGAGTTTGGCTTCCGGCAGGGCATTTAGAATCTTGCTAAATAGAAAACCTTGCGGCTGGTTTAGATCACCCCATTGCGTCACCGTTACTAAGGTTTTATTGGGGCTCAGTGCAAACCATTCCAGCTTTCCGGCCCCATAGGGAATTGGCGCGTCCAGAATTAGTGTGCTGATACTGTTATTTTCCAGATGATGCTGCATCACCACAGTTTCTTTAAAGTTTAAGACCGGGATTGGGGTAGGAATATGCACCTGATATTTGACTTGTTGAATGCTACCTTGCTGTTCAATCACCTTGGCGGATTTTAGGGTCGGAAACAGGCCGACATAATTCGGATAATGTTGTAGTAATTTTTCGACTTGTGCTTCGGATGCAGGCAAGACTACAGCCGCACTATAAAACTGGGATTTGCTACTAGAAGCCGTTTTAAAAGTCGGTAGATGGGTTTTGCTGGCAGGATGCGCATAAATCAGGATACGTTCGCCAGTGAGTTCGGCCAGTTGCTGAGAATTGCCTTGAAATACATCAAGACTGCTTGGCAGATTAGGGGTCCATGGCGTTATTTTCGCGAAAGCTGGTGAGATTGCAAATAAGGTACTGCTCATCAGCAAATAGGAGATCAATCCTTTCATCCAATATCCTATTGTGTGTTTTTTGTTTTAATGATGATTTATTTAAAACTAAATTTAGTTATTTCCAAAGCAAAGTTATGTAATTGATAGCATAAGCCATGAGTTTTAAGCATATTTTGATATAGTATTGATCAGGATTTTATATTTTTGATGTGATGCTATGACTGAGTCAGCACCGACTTTATCCACCCGTTATTATCTCACTTTAGAAGAATCTCAGGATGGATTTGCCCTGGCCACCTTTGGCAAAAAACAGATTTCACGCTTTCTGACACCTTTGGTCAGTATCGGGATTATTATCTGGGGCTTTTCAATGGGCCTGAATGGGGTTGGCCGTTATTATGTGGCTTTGGGTGCCTTCTTTCTGATTCTACAGGGCATCATGCGTTACTGGTTCCTGCCGATGATGTTTAAGCGCCAGTTTGTAAAATATCAGTTTGGGAAAAGTGAACAGGGCATTGACCTGTTTCAGGACTATGCAGAAATTTACAATAACGGGCGTAGCAAGGTCGTGCATTATAATGAAGTACAGAGTTTTGCCATCGGCAAACTGACCTATATGCTGGAACTGAAAAACCGTACAGTGGTGATTGTGCCAAAACGTGCCTTTAAAGATGGTACTGAGCAAAGCATTTTCGAAAATACCTTCAAGAAATAAGACAGATCAAGAACAGGAAAGAGATCATGAGTAAACGTCCATCGAAAATTGTTTGTGTCGGTCGCAGTTATGCTGACCATGCCAAAGAGCTTGGAAATGCGGTACCTGATCGTCCTGTGCTGTTTATCAAGCCACCGAGTGCTTTGACATCACTGGATGCTGGTATTGAATGGAATCCGGACTGGGGTAACTGTCATTATGAGTGTGAACTAAGTTTGCGTATTGACCGTACCTTAAGCAAGGAAAATGATCCTGCCAAAGTTTTGCAGGCAATTGGTGCTGTGACTTTAGGTCTGGATTTGACCTTACGTGATCTGCAGGATGATCTGAAGAAAAAAGGTCAACCTTGGGAACGGGCCAAAGCTTTTGATGGTTCTTGTATACTCGCAGACTGGGTGCCAGTAGGTGATGTGATTGCTGACTGGAAAGATGTGCACTATACGCTGGAGATCAATGATGAGCTGCGTCAAAAAGGCGATACAGCTTTATTGATTTTTGATATTGCAACTTTGCTGGCAGACATTAGTCAGGTATTTACATTGGAAGCAGGTGATGTGGTCATGACCGGTACACCAGCAGGGGTGGCAGCCTTACAATCGGGTGATCAATTGAAAATGAACCTAAAAGGCCAAAATCAGGATTATGTCTGGACGACATTTGTAAAGTAAGACTGGATTTTTGAGATCAAGGAGCCAGAAGGCTCCTTTATTTTGTTTGGAAAAGTGTAATGAGCAAGGGATGATTTATCAGACTGATCAGGCACGGTTGCCATTCAGTTTCTAG
>NZ_DFDO01000054.1:0-4291 GCF_002367915.1 Acinetobacter sp. UBA3025 | reverse complement strand
GACGCAGGCGTTGTGAATACTCCTGACTGGAGATCTGACCGGTATCCCTAACTCGTGGATTAACATGTGCACGCTGATACCAGGTTTGTATATCCCAGCGTTGATCTAGCGCTTTTAAATCATATAAATAATCAGGTAAATACCCAGAAGCCAGCAAGCGGTAATCTGAAGGAAGCTGTTGTTGAGATACTGCCTGAGCCATATCAAAGACCAGAGTCGTGCAGTTACTGCTCAGGGTGTTATACCATTTAGGCTCTTTGGCCAGTTCATCAGCTTTACGCAGATATTCTTTAAATAGGGCTTGAGCTTCTGCTTGTGGCATTTTTACCGGAAAAAAATAGACCTGCTCGCCACGAATATTGCTACGCGTATATACAATGTCTTTTTCATCTGAGGCGACCAGACTTAGTTCATATTTTCGGAAGAAGCCGCCAATGGCAGAAAATTTTTCATCCTTTTCTTTGCGAATTTCGATCGAGAAGGCGAGTGGTTTCTGATTGGCAAAATCAAAACTGACCAGCGTATGGGCAATTTTAGGCCCCATCCAGTAGGAGGTAATGATGTTTACCCCAGTAATGTCGTTCAGATCAAAACTGCGGCTTTCCCAGCGTTCGGTATACTGACCCTCTGCTTGCCAGTCAAAATTACGGATATTGTGCAAGGTGACTTGATTGCCTTGCTGCTCATAGGAGAGCAGTCGGGAAACTTCAGGATTCCAGTCACGATCCTGACGAGGCTCCATGCTTAAATAAGCCAGTAAGCTGAACAGAAAGGCCAGCAGATAAAGCACCGTATCCACCTGGTGGGAAATCAGATGCTTGGTGAAGTAAATGCCCAAGACCACACAGGCAAACACAAGCCAGAGACCGATCAGAATGATGCTGCCAATTTTGCCCAAGGGTTGTTGCACCCAGAGCATCAGGCTTAGCCAGAGACTTGAACACAGGACAAATAAACTAAACAGACTCCCTAATAACCACAGGCTCCAATGCTTTTCTGAATTGTCTTGTCCTTGCATGTTCAATCTTTTATAGAAAATAGGCTTTATTTTCTGTATGTTGCGAACTCAAATGCAATACCGGTTTTGTCATCGATATGTTGTTCTGATGCAACTTTTTTGAACTGGGCCGGAATTTCCGGATAGTAGGCGTGACCTTGCACATCCAGTTCAACATGGGTCAGTTCCAGACGATCAGCGATCTCCAGAGTCTGTTTAAAGATTTCACCACCGCCAATAATAAAAATAGCATTCGGTTTTTCTGAAGTCTGCACATCGGCCACGGCTTGAGTCAAGGCATCTTCAATCGTATGCGCGACTTTGACGCCTTCAAAAGACCAGTCAGGATCGCGGGTAATCACCCAGTTCACACGTTTAGGCAGCGCACGGCCCATCGACTCAAGCGTTTTACGGCCCATGACAATCACGCCACCCTGGGTAATTTCCTTAAAGTGCTTGAGATCTGCTGAGATATGCCAAGGCAGATCATTGTCTTTACCAATACAGCGCTGCTGATCCATTGCCACGACATGAACGACTTCTAAATCCTGAAATGCCATACCCATACTCAAAAACAGATAAAAATTATTGCTATTAAAATGCAAAATCCCACTTTAAGCAAAGTGGGATTTGAATATTTTCCGGGGCTTAACCAGAATTAAACTGCAACTGGTGCTTTAATTCCTGGATGTGATTCATAACCGACAATTTCAATATCTTCAAATTTGAAATCAAACAGGTCTTTAACTTCAGGATTCAGTTTTAACTGGCACAGGCCTAAAGGCTCACGACTGAGTTGAAGTTTGGCCTGTTCAAAATGATTGGCATATAAATGCGTATCACCACCCGTCCAGACAAAATCACCGACATCCAGATCACACACCTGTGCAATCATATGAGTCAATAGAGCATAGCTAGCAATATTAAATGGAACGCCAAGAAATACGTCAGCACTACGTTGATAAAGCTGGCAAGACAATTTGCCATTATGTACAAAGAACTGGAACAGGGTATGGCAAGGCGGTAAAGCCACCTGACTCGCTTCATTCGGATTCCAGCCCGATACAATCAGACGGCGTGAATTCGGATTGGTCTTGATCTCATTGATCAGCCATTTGATCTGGTCAAAACCATCCTGATTGTAGCTGCCATCTGCATTTTGAGTGGCACCAAAATTACGCCATTGATGGCCATAGACTGGACCAAGCTCACCTTCCGGACGGCCAAAACGTGCAGTCTGTTCTGCAGTTGCCCATTCATCCCAGATGGTGACTTTATTGTCCTGAAGATACTTTACATGGGTATCACCTTTCAGGAACCACAGCAGTTCAATCACGATCGAACGAAAATGAACTTTTTTGGTGGTGAGTAAAGGGAAACCCTTGGAAAGATCAAAGCGCATCTGATGACCAAATACCGAGCGTGTACCTGTGCCGGTACGGTCGCCTTTATCGCCGCCGTTGTCGAGGATATGTTGTAAAAGGTCAAGATATTGGCGCATAGGTCTCTCTTAAAATCTGTTGCAAATTGCTTTTCTTTGAATTGGGCAATTTAAAATTGCGCTCATCATAACATTTTTTTGAGCACTTCCGCATAGCAGTGAAAATGATTAAACATAAGAGAAAAGGGCATAAAAAAGCATCCATGATGGATGCTTTTTTATCATCTTTTTTAAGCTGTTGGCTTACCGGTATGTACCGTATGGATCAGATCAGACAGGTCATAACCCAGAGATTTAGCATAGGCCAGATATTCCTGTTTGGTTGCTTCATCCAGTGTCGGCTTACGATGCAGGAGCCATAGATATTTCATGTTTGGCTCACCAACCAATGCAGTTTCATAATTGTCATCCAGTTTGAGAATCCAGTAATCCCCTTTGGTAAAAGGTACCCAGCGCAAACCTTCAGGCAAGAAACTGACTTCCAGTTTCCCATGCTCAGCATCCACAATGGTGGCTTCCCCAATAGATTCATCCAGTTTGCCCGCACCATCCAGACAACGGTTCTGGACGCGGACTGTGCCATTTTCATTCAGGCTGTAGGCTGCGGAAATATCAGTACTGTCTTCAGGTTGGTATTTCATAGGCAGACGGGCAATTTCGTACCAGATCCCTAAATATTGTTCTAAATTGAAATTTGAAATAGTCTTTACATCATGACTCATATTTTTCTTCCTCATCATCTCAATTTAAATTTACTAAATCAGTCTAATACGAGAGTTGTTAGCCGGAATGATGTAATCCTGTAGTGAAATGTTGACTTTATTATCGTGAGTAAAATTACAGATTTAGTCAGAAAGGCGCTCAAATATTGATTTAGAAATAGTCTAAGCAGAACTGCTAATTAATTTGAAAAGTAGTGAATTTATAACTTTTTTGTGAAAATTGTAAATTTTATAAATCTAAAAGAAAGAACAAGTTAAGTAAAATTAAACAAATGCGGAAAAATATATTTACATTTTTAACGTGAAAAGTAACATTTAACCGTCTAGTATTCACCGCGTGTTGAAGATTTGAAAGCCAAACTTACAGGCGAGGAGTACTTGGTCCAATATGATTTATGATCATCAAGTGAATATGAGCGAAGTGCATGCTCCTGTTCAAGCGAACGTCATAATTCGTTCCCAATCGGGACAAAATTCCAAACGTCAGCCTCAGCGCTATACCTCTGTGTCAGCTCGTAACAAAAGCTCTGAATCTCGCAAGACTTTCGGTGCGATGAACGGCCAGCGTTTCGATATTGAAAAATTCACCAGCTATCTGCAAGGCATTACCCGCAGTACTAGTACACAGAAATGTGCACGCAGTATTCGCGTCGGTTTGCAGTCTTCAGGCGCAAAAATTGTGAATCATCCTGTTGCCGCAGCTGACTGGGGCAATACCCTCCAGCAATTAGGCTATCGAAAAATCAACCTGTCTTTTGACCGTCCGAAAAAAGGTGATATCTACATTATCGACCGGACCTCACAGCATCAGTATGGTCATATTGCAGCATATTCTGGTTCGGCCTGGGTTTCTGATTTTAAACAGAATGGCTATGCGGTCTATCGTAATTCCGATGTGAAATATACGTATTACCGTCTAGATTCATATCTTTAAATCAGACGCTGAAAATTTCAGAACTTAAAAATGAAAGTCGCGAAATGGTTCAATCTTCGAAGCGTTTCGCACGTTTATTATAAATCGACAAGATAAACAGTCCAATCGCCACAAAACCCAAGCATTGTAGACCTAGCGCTATAGTTTCCCAGATTTCACCCGTTTTAGGTAAATAACCGATCAGGCTAATTACTGCC
>NZ_DFDO01000105.1:0-6159 GCF_002367915.1 Acinetobacter sp. UBA3025 | reverse complement strand
AGAACCTTGAGTTCTCTTTTCTGCTTTATATATTATATAAAAATACAAGATCAAAAAGATTTGGCACTGTTATTGCAAAACCTGTACTGAACAAAAAATGAATATCATCAGGCGATTTAATAGTGCAACTCGTTGAATTTAATCAGGCATCTCCAGAAGAGGCCATTACCTTTTTAAAGCACTGTGTGCAAATACCGAGCTGGTCGACACAGATTGAAGCAAAGCGTCCTTATACATCTGTTGAAGATGTATTGAATATAGCCAGACAACAGGCTGCAACCTGGACCTGGGACGAAATCAAAGCAGCTTTGGATAATCATCCACGTATTGGTGAAAAAAAGGCACAGGCTGAATTAAGCGAAGTTGAAAAAAACTTTTCCAATCGTGAACAGGCTGCGATAACTCAGGACGAAGCAACTCAGCAAGCTTTGCTAGAAGGCAATATCGCGTATGAAAAAAAATACGGTTATATCTTCCTGATTAAAGCGGCTGGTTTAAATAGCCAAGAAGTGCTGAATGCCTTGAAAGACCGTTTAGTTAATGATCCGGAAACCGAAAAAGGTATTGTCCATACACAACTGGCGGAAATCGCTTTATTAAGACTGTCACAGGAGCTGCAAGCATGATCAGCACTCATATTTTAGACACGCATCTCGGCAAACCTGCAGCACATGTTTTGATCAAAATTTTTGATGAAGAAGGTGCCTTACTCGGTAAAGCATTTACCAATGCAGATGGTCGAGTCACAGATTTTGGTTTAACCGAATTTGAGGAAGGTAAATACAGTCTTGAATTTGCTACTTCTGATTATTTTGAAGGCTTAGGTCTAGAAACTTTCTTTCCTAAAGCAGTCATTCATTTTCAGGTGAAAGATGCCTCTCAGCACTTTCATATTCCTTTACTGATCAGCCCATTCGCGTACTCCACATATCGCGGAAGCTGATTTTTTTATTCAAGCTTTAAGGGAGAGAAAAAGAATGACAGAACAAAGCACAAACATTTCACCAGAACATGAATATCTGGGCGCAGGCAAAAGTGGAGCCTATGGCTTGCAACATGTATTGACCATGTACGGTGGTATTATCGCACCACCACTCATTGTGGGTACTGCCGCAGGTTTGGAAGCTACACAAATCGGTTTATTGATTGCGGCTGCATTGTTTGTTGGCGGTCTGGCTACGATTTTACAAACCATTGGAGTGAAATATATCGGGGCTAAATTGCCACTGGTACAAGGGGTTTCCTTTGCGGGTGTGGCGACGATGGTGGCGATTGTAACTACAGGTGGCGGCTTATCAGCTGTTTATGGTGCAGTCATCATAGCTTCATTAATTGGTTTCTTCCTTGCGCCTTATTTTTCTAGAATTATCCGTTTTTTCCCGCCAGTCGTGACCGGCTGTGTGATCACGATTATCGGTTTATCACTTTTACCCGTAGCCGTTCGCTGGATGATGGGGGGCAATAAAAATGCACCTGAATGGGGAAGTGTAGAAAATATCAGTTTGGCCGTGATGACCTTGGCCATTGTGATCTGTCTAAACTTGAGTAGAAATGCCTCGATTCGTCGCCTGTCTATTTTATTAGCGATCGTATTGGGTTCAGTGCTGGCTTATCTGTTTGGTTTTGGAGATTTTAGTAAAGTCGGCAATGGTGCATGGGTACAATTTCCGAGTTTCTTTGCTTTTGGCATGCCAACCTTTGAACTCAGTGCAATCATTTCCATGCTGATCGTCACGTTGGTGATTATGACTGAAACGACGGCTGATATTATTGCTGTGGGTGAAATTGTTGGAACCAAAGTAGATTCAGAACGTATTTCCAATGGTCTGCGTGCAGATATGTTCTCAAGTGCAGTTGCACCGATTTTTGGTTCATTCATGCAAAGTGCTTTTGCACAGAACGTCGGGCTGGTAGCCATTACCGGGATTAAAAGCCGTTTTGTGGTCGCTGCTGGCGGTATGATTTTAGTGGTTTTGGGATTACTTCCAATTATGGGCCGACTAATCGCCGCAATTCCGGTTCCGGTACTTGGTGGTGCAGGATTGGTGCTATTTGGTACAGTGGCTGCAAGCGGCATCCGAACTCTGGCAAAAATTGATTATAACGAGCAAAAGAATTTGATTATTGTTGCAACTTCAATTGCAGCCGGCATGATCCCGATTATTGACTATTCTTTCTATGCTAATTTTCCAAAATGGTTTCAAACCCTATTTCATTCTGGCATCAGTTCAACCTGTTTAATGGCGATCCTTTTAAACATTCTGTTTAATCATCTGCAAATGTTCAAGTCGAAAACAGAGGTTCCGGAAAAGATTGCAGAAACGCTGCATTAAAGTATGATTTCCTCCATATGCCCATGCCAGTCATGGGCTTTTTTATCAAAAATTAAAAAAGTTGGCTTTGTTCTTGCTTAATCCAGAATGAGATTTTTAATTCCATTGGGGAACCTTATTTATGAAATTTACTCAAGTTGCTGCTGCAACATTACTTGCATGGGGTGCAGCATCTGCACAGGCAAAACCAGTCTGGCAGGATTTTAGCGTTACTGGGCTTTATGGGGAAAACTATGAAGTTGTAGATAAAAAACAGGCAACCCTAACTGTTGAATACGCTGCAAAAGTTAAATATGCAGATGTCTTCTTTTTCATTGACCGTATGCGTGGTTCCGATGATATTAAATCAAGCTATTTTGAATTTTCACCACGTTTAAGTCTGGGTGAAGTTTCAGGTCAAAAGCTGGCATTCGGTCCAGTGAAAGATGTGCTGGTCGCAACGACTTGGGAAGGTGGTGAAGGTTTTGATAACTTCCTGTACGGTGTAGGTTTCGACCTGGCTATTCCAAAATTCAATTATGCCAGCGTGAATCTTTATCGTGTAAATAATGAAAATATGGAAGATGACTATCAGCTTACCTTGACTTATGGTGTGCCATTTAAACTGGGTACAGAAGAATTCCTGGTAGATGGCTTCCTCGACTGGTCAACTGCTGAAGATGATCATGCGAGTGAGATGAACTGGACGACTCAGTGGAAATGGAATGTCGGCAAGCATATTTCTCCTGACACCAATTTATATCTCGGTATTGAGCATTCGGTTTGGAATAACAAATACGGTATTCCGGATGCAGATGAAAATAACGTGAGTGCTTTAGTGAAATATCATTTCTAAATACAATAAATAAGAAATTTAAAAGCCCTTATTGATAAGGGCTTTTTTAATGGGCTTAATTTTCAATAAAAATCTTTTCAGGAAAAGTATAAACGTCACAATTTGGACCAGTGCCGATACGATCGATCACCACAAAATCACTCGGAGCTTCAAAGGTCAGCAAAGGATGATGCCAGGTTCCGGCACGGTAATTTACACCTTGTGTACCATTACTGATAAAAGCCTGAATTTGACTGAGATCAGGTTTTTCATGATCCAGATTAGGTGCAACCACAATTAAAAATTTCTGGCCCTGCATCGGGATGAACGCTTGTGAACCGACAGGATGACGTTCCAGCATTTCGATTGTAAAGGGAATGGCAGTGGTCTGAATATTTCTAAAAATACTTAGACCAACTTTTGCATCTGTTTCAGCAACCGCCAGAGCATGATAACGCTCAGTCTGCTGATCATTAATATGGAAAAAATCATTGCCTTCACAGGCAATGACCTCGCCATAAGGCAAGAAACTTTCAACAGTTAAAGGCTGTATTTTTATGCTTTGTATGCTCATAGTTGTAATTACTCAGACAACTTTTCCCCATAGACGAATCCGGCTAATGCCACCATCCGGAATCATGTTCACCCGAATATGGGAAATTTTTTCCTGTTTTAAGATTTCCTCAACAAAGCTATGAATATGATCCATCTGCATCTCTTGTGCTTCAAGCAGGAATGGCCAGAACATACTTTGCGGAATTAACTGCTGATCAGTCGCATCTTCAATATAAATCGCTTGAATAGAGACTTGAGCAGGGAAGTTACCTTTAAAATGCGCAGTATCAATCTCAATTTTTTCAATCTGGCCACTTTGACCCAAGGCCAGAATACACCAGTCAAAACCGGGTGCACGACGGCGCTTGGTTTCCCAGCCATCACCCATATTGATGCCACGCCCCGGATTAATCAGATTACGTGGATGACCAAAGTGCGCATCACTATAGGCAATGACACGACCGCCATTTTCCAGAGCGACCAGATCAATCACCTGATTGCTGTCCTGAACCTGAATTTTTACTTCACCATAGACTTTAAAGCGAGCTACACCCCCGTCAGGGAAAATATTTAGGCGTACATGTGTAAAGACTTCGTCTGAATCAATATTAAAAATATGATGCTGGCTCGGACCTAATATACTGTTTGGTAAAATTGAGTGCCAGGTTGCGGTGCTTAAGTCACCATTTGGTGCATAGCAGGCTTCAACTGCAGCAGAAGCTGGATAGTTTCCGGTAAAGAATGTGGTATCAATATCTAGTGCTTTGATGGTTCCAGCTACCCCCAGTTTGACAATCGCCCAGTCATAGCCGGCATGACGCTTGCGGCGGGTTTCCCAGCCGTCCATCCATTTGCCATGATTATCAAATTTATCTTCAACAAAAATTGGTGCATCAAATTGCAACATTCGTTTTGCTTCAGCAAAAAAATCATCTGAACATTCAAGAATTTCTGCACCAATCCGGCTATCAGCCAAGTTGGTAAGCTGCTGGATATGGGCAGGGATCTCGAAAATGGGTGCAAATAATGTTGCCATAACTATCTTCCATTCAAATTATGTTTAACGTGAATCTAATTTTTTATAAAAGTCTGTAATTCTGCTGAAAGACCTTATAAAAATAGGTTTTTAATGAATAGGTGAATGCACGGCTTGTGCCAACTTTTGAGAAAAATCAGTGCATTATTTTCGAAATGGCACGCTTTTAGCTACACAGGGAGGAAGAAACACAATTTTGAGAGGAGCAAATAGATGGAGATTACAATTATTGGTGCAGGGATGGGGGGATTGACCACAGGAATTGCACTAAAAAAGTTTGGGCATAAAGTCACCATCTATGAACAGGCAGAAAAGATTTTACCAGTGGGCGCGGCAATCTCACTTTGGTCAAATGGGGTAAAATGTTTGAATTATCTGGGCTTAACTGAGCAGGTGGCCAAGCTTGGCGGCCAGATGGATCAGTTGGCCTATATTGATGGCTTGACGGGCGACACCATGACCCAGTTCAGTTTATTGCCGTTAATTGAAGAAGTGGGACAGCGTCCATATCCGGTGGCACGTGCAGATTTACAAAACATGTTGATGGACGAGTTTGTCCGTGAAGATATTCAGCTGGGCAAGAAAATGATTGAGCTGCAAGAACAGGAAGATGGTGTCCTGGTTAAATTTGCGGATGGTACAGAAATCAAAACAGACCTACTGATTGGTGCAGATGGAACCCATTCCATTACCCGTGCCTATGTACTGGGTGAACAGGTTTCTCGTCGTTATGCCGGTTATGTCAACTGGAATGGTCTTGTAGAAATTTCAGAAAAGCTTACTCCAGCAGATCAATGGACCACATTTGTCGGACAAGGTAAGCGTGTTTCGCTGATGCCTGTAGCAGACGGAAAATTCTATTTCTTCTTTGATGTGCCATTGCCAGTTGGTTTAGAGAATAATCGGGCAGAATATAAAACCTTGTTGAAACAGTACTTTGAAGGTTGGTGTGCGCCGGTTCAGCATCTGATTGATGCGCTGGATGAACAGAAAACCAATCGGGTTGAAATTCATGATATTGAACCATTTGCACAGTTCTATAAAGGTCGTGTTGTAATTGTTGGTGATGCCGCACATAGCACCACACCGGATATTGGTCAGGGTGGTTGTCAGGCCATGGAAGATGCAATCTATCTGGCTCGGTCTTTACAGATTAATACGCTGGGTCTGGAAGATGCCTTAAAACGCTATCAGAACAAACGCAATGAGCGTGCCAATGAGCTGGTCTTGCGTGCACGTAAACGCTGTGATGTGACACATATGAAAGATGAAGCCGTGACCAAGGAATGGTATGAAGAACTGCGTAAAGAGCAGGGACCGCATATCATGAAAGGGATTATCAGCAATATTATTGGCAATCCTTTAGATTAATTCTGCGTTTAATCTCTTGGCAAAAAGCCCTTCATATCGAAGGGCTTTTT
>NZ_DFDO01000294.1:0-4025 GCF_002367915.1 Acinetobacter sp. UBA3025 | reverse complement strand
AAGGCTTGACGCTGTCCACCCGAGAAGCCCACTCCACCTTCCAGAATGATATGATCCAGACCTTCTTTTTTCTCTTGAACAAAGTTAAGTGCACCAGTGATTTGTAAGGCTTCCAGAATCTGTTGATCCGTAGCGAGCGGTGCACCCAAAGTCAGGTTTTCACGAATACTACCGTAAAAGAGTTGTGAATTCTGATTGAGCAGGCCCATATCACGGCGTACATCTGAAGGATCGATCAGAGTCAGATCAATACCATCCAGTCTGACCTTACCCTGTGCTGGGGTTTGCATGCCCGACAACAGTTGTAACAGCGTCGATTTACCTGCACCGTTACGGCCCAGAATTGCAATTTTTTCACCTGGCTTAATTTCCAGTTTTGGAATGACCAGACTCGGTTTGGGATCATCATCGCCGTATTTGAATACCACGCCACTCAGGTCATAATGACCATCCAATACAGGACGGTGAATCAGATGTGAATAGTCCGGTTGATCCACCGGTTTTTTCATCAATTCATCCAGACCGCCTTTAGCAACTTTGGCTTGTTGTAAACGCCCCAAGACACCAGTGATTTGTGAAATGGGTGCCAGCATCCGTGATGATAAAATCGAACAGGCAACTAAAGCACCCGTGGTCATCTCACCATCCATCACCGCAAATGCACCAACCAAGACCACAATGGCAAAGGTGAGTCCCTGAATTTTTTGGGTCCATGCTGTCATTAAGCCAACAATTTTACGTTGTTGCATACTGACATCAGCAGAGACTTCATTCATATGATTCCATTGGTTCTGGAAGCGGGTTTCAGCTCTTAACAGCTTGATATCTTCAATCCCTTGTACGGCTTCCACTAATAAAGCATTACGGATTGCAGATTCACGCATTCCTAACTGTGCCAACTTGGCCAGTTTTTTCTGCGCCAGAATTCCCGGAAGAATCATGAGTGGTACTACCAGTAGCATGACCCAGAACAGGTTGCCGCCAATAATCCAGAAGATTCCCAGGAACAGGAAGAAGAATGGTAAATCTGCAATTGCCGTCACGGTAGTGGAAGTGACCAGTTCACGCACACCTTCGAGTTCACGAATCTGTGAAATAAACGTTCCGGTCGATTTGGAACGCTCACTATTTTTAATTCTTAAGGAATGACCAAATACCCGGTCAGAAATTTTCAGGTCAGCCCGTTTACCAATAATGTCTGAAAGATAAATACGGGATACCCGTAATACAAATTCGAAAATAGCCGCAATCAGTACACCACCGGCCAACACCCACAAAGTAGGAATCGATTGTGAAGGAATGACACGGTCATAAACGTTCATCGAGAATACAATCGTCGCTAAAGCCAAAATATTGGCGATTAAAGAGGCAAACATTACATCGATATAGCGTTTCCAGTCTTTTAAAACAATTGACCAGAACCAGTTTTTCTCAAAGGGCTTGATATATTCATCGACACGTGCATCCGGTACAGAAGACTCTGGTCGCAGGATATAAACATGCTTCGCACCAGCCTCTAACTGCTCGATGGTAAAACTTTGCGATAAGCCAGCATCACCACTCAGTTGTACGCTAACATTGCCTTGTGTGTCGATACGTTCAATAACACCAACATCTCCGCTATCAAATTCAACCAATAAGGGCAAACGCCAGGGATTCAGCAAACTGCTATCGAATTTATTTTTGCGGACATTTAATCCCATCTGACGGCTAACAATCTTGAGCATTTCATCAATGTCATGATGCTGGTTCCAGTCCAGTTGAAGACGAATCCGCTCCTCAGATGGTTCGATCCGATAATGCTTGGCAATATTCAAAACTGCCTGAAGCCACGGCTGACAATTTATTGTAGTACTCATGGCTGAACTTCAAACCCTTGAATGGAAATACGGTTAAGCGCGTAAATATCCCGTGTACGGCCTGTTACCTGAATGTATTGCACAATCGCCGAATAGATGTCATAGCGCGCTGATTCAATTTCCTGTGCTGCGCTGTGAATCGCCTGTTCTGCATTCAATAAATCCACTACAGTCGGTGTGCCCAATTTATATTGTTCTTGATATAGTTCTTTGGTTCGTACCGTGGTTTCACGGCGCTGAGCCAGGACATTCATTTGTCTTTGTTTATTTTCAATCTGTTCCCGGATTAAGCGAACCTGATCCAGCACATCCAGATAGACAGTATTGACCTGTGCGCGTGCAGCTTCTTCGGCATAACTGGCAGCACGTGCCTGAGACTGAACAGCACCCCCTGATAAAAATTACTGCTGGCTTCAATCATAATAGAATTATAAAAGCCATCATCTTCATTATTATTCGGATTTCGACCATTAACTGCCTGACTTAAGCTACCTTTCAGATTAATGGTCGGATAACGGCTTAAACGTGCCTGATCTTTTCGCAATCGGGCTACATCTACTCCTGAATGTGCCAAGATCATGCTTGGAACCTGGGTAAATTCGGGATCCTGATAAAGATCAGCTTGAGTCACGATACGATCTGGAATTTCCCATTGAATTGCAGAGACATCAAATCCCAATAAAGTTCGCAAACGTTGCTGATATTTTCTTAACTGGGTTTGTTGCACGATCAGGTTAGATTGTGCAGCTTCCAGATTGGACTGCGCCTGAACCGGATCGGCCTGTGTGCTAATTCCGGCGCGAGCACGTAAATTGGCAATTTCTGCAATTCGTGCAATGCCTTGAATCTGCTGTTCGGCAATCTTGGTAATTTCCTGATAGCGTTTAATATTGACGATGGCATCAGCTACTTCCAGTGCCACCTGATCCAGACTCACCAATACTCTTGCCTGTTCTTCTGCCAGTCTCGCCTCTTCAACACTGACATTGGTTCTAATCTTGCCAAAGTCATATAGCATCTGGGTTGCATTCAGAGAAACCACCTGACGTCCACGTTCACCTGAGGTCAAATCTCCGGTACCTACACCGCCAGATAACTGCGGATAATAGGCTGCTTTGGCCACATCAATATTGGCGGCCTGTGCAGATAAAGACGAAATACTCTGGGCAATTTCCGGACGACGCTGAACTGCAGTATGAACCGCCTCAATCAGACTCATTTTTGCAGGAATACCAGCATTTATAGGTCGAATTGAAGATTGTGCCTGCTGCGGCCGACTAATCTGCGGCAGTTCAGCCACCTTTGAGGTATCCAGTGAGTACTGACTAAGTGAGCTAATATCAATCGTCTGCGCTGATCGCGTTGGCTCTGGTGCAATCAGTTTTCCTAATCCACTTTTAATATTATTAAAATAATTCTGTGAATTTTCTGCATGTACGAATGGCACAGATAAAGGTAAAAGAAGAATGACCCATATTCCCTTATTTTTATCTATTATCTCCTGAACATTTTTTAAGTGCTGCACCCTAAATTGCATAATAATGAATGTTTCGTGTTTTAGCCTAACAATATATCAAATCATACAAAAAGATAGCTTTTTCGTCTTAAGTTAAGTAAAAAAACCCGCATTTGACGACTAAAGTCTTAATGCGGGTTTTTCTGATAATGAAAATTTTCTATACAGTAAAGTCATCACCCAGATAAACTTTACGTACCGTTTCATTGGCCAGAATTTCTTGTGCCGTGCCTTCAGCAATAACTGAACCTTCGCTGACAATATAGGCATGTTCACAGATGGCCAAAGTTTCACGAACGTTGTGATCGGTAATCAATACTCCAATTCCACGATCTTTCAGCGTCGTAATAATATCTTTAATATCACCCACGGAAATCGGGTCAACCCCGGCAAAAGGTTCATCCAATAACATGAATTTAGGGTCAGCTGCCAACGCACGGGCAATTTCAGCACGACGACGTTCACCACCCGAAACACTCATACCCAATGAATCTTTAATATGGGTAATTTTAAAGTCTGCTAGTAATTCGGCTAAACGTTGTTGACGCTGAGCTTTGCTTAACTCCTTACGGGTTTCCAGAATCGCCATAATATTTTCCGAAATGGTTAGTTTTCTAAAAATAGAAGCTTCCTGAGGTAAATAGCCAATC
>NZ_DFDO01000295.1:0-6019 GCF_002367915.1 Acinetobacter sp. UBA3025 | reverse complement strand
TGCCCATGCAATTTTTGAAATTGAAAAACAGAGTCTGGCCAAAGCAGACCAGTTATTTCTGGTGCTGAAAAACAATAAATGGGAAAAGAAAAATCAGACCTTTATGTTCTATGAAGATGCACCCTTAAAGCAATTCAATAAGCTCTATCAGGAAATAGTGCAGCTCAACCAGCAAATGACTCAAGTCGATCAGCAGGCACTTAAAGAGGCAGAGAACAAACTCTAAGTATAAGGATCTTATGATTTCTTATCTCTAAATGACATGATGTTTTTCTGTCAGAATTAGTCTTGTTGCATTGCTTACATCAAAGATGTGCCAGTTCTCATTGGTAATAGAACCCGCTATGCTTGAGAAAAATGAATATCCAGAAGCATGCTTGCAGACGGAAAGCGAGAAGAGGGAGCACAATCTTTTATGCAACAATTGAAATGTTATAAAGAATTTCCGGTCTGGACGCAGCAAGCTATCCCACAAGGGTTCAAGCAGCCACACAATACCAAAGCAGGCACTTGGGCAAAGCTGACCGTTCTTAAAGGTGAGCTGCATTTTGCCATGCTGGATCCGTCAGGTCATGTACAGTCTGAACATGTATTTACGCCAGAGCAGCAACCGCCGTTCATTGAGCCACAGGTCTGGCATAAGATCGTTGCGGCTAGTGAAGATGCAGAATGTCAGCTGCGTTTTTACTGCAAACCTGAGGATTACTTCACTAAGAAATATCAGCTAAGCCCGACCCATTCGGAAATTCTGGCAGCTATGCCGTATTTAAAGGGTGGTCGTGTGCTGGATGTCGGTTGTGGTTCAGGCCGCAATTCGTTGCATTTGAGTCAGAACAGTTTTGAAGTCGACGCCTGGGATGTGAATGAAAATAGTCTACAGACCTTAAGACAGATCATTCAGAATGAAGAAATCGGGAATATTCAGGTTCAGCAACGGGATTTAAATCTTGACCCCAGTATTCAGGGTCAATATGACTTCATTTGCTGTACGGTAGTGATGATGTTCCTGCAGGCCGATACCATTCCACCACTTATTGCACAGATGCAGCAGGCGACAGTGCCGGGCGGTTATAACCTGATTGTCTGTGCGATGGATACCGATGATATTCCGGTACAGCCAGACTTTCCGTTTAGTTTTAAGCCGGGACAGCTTAGTGCCTATTATGAAGGCTGGAATCTGGTGAAATATAATGAAAATGTCGGTGAATTACACCGAGTAGATGAGCAGGGCAACCGGATCAAGCAGCATTTTGCGACTATGCTAGCCCGAAAGGTCTAATAAGAGATTTATAGGTCTTTATATTTTTGACTTTAAATCTGAAAGAGCCAAAAAACAAAAAAAAGATGTCACTCGGACATCTTTTTTTATGGATTTAAAATATCTTAAGCAGATTTTTTAAACCAAGAGAACCACCCTTTTTTCTCGGCTTTTACAGCTGCTTCGGCAGGCGCTGCTTTTACTTCTTCAGCTTTTGCTACAGTTGCTTCTTTTACTTCAGCAGTTTTTACAGCTGCATCAGTTTTCACGGCTTCTACTTTAGAATCCGCTACTTTTTTCATATCTGCAGGTGCAGCTTTTGCAGCTTCTACTTTTTGAGCCGCTTCAGTTTTTGCTGCTTCTTTAGTTTGAGCAGCTTGTTGTTGAGTTGCTTCTACTTTAGCGACAGCCGCTTGTTTCTCAGCAGTAGCTTTGGCAGCAGAGTCTTGTGCTTTAACAGTCGCAGTCGCTACTTTTGCTTGTGCAGGCGCAGTTGCTTGTTGAGCAGTTTGAGCGGCAACAGTTTTTGCTTGTTCTTTCATTGCAGCAACAGGAGAAACTGTTGCAGAAGCCATAGCAGAAGCTGAAGTTGCAACGATTGCAGTTGCTAGAAGTGTTTTAAGCATTTTCATGCATAACCCCATAAATAAAGGAGAGAAATGTGGGGTTATGATACGCCTGTCAAATATAAGTGGCTGATGGATAAGTTTTTATTGGTTGAATATTCAACTAAATTTACAAAGGGATAACATTCTTTTAAATAAAAAACCCTGTTATTAAACAGGGTTTTTTATTTATTTCTATTTTAAAGACCCAAAGGTTTTAGCATATTTGGTGTCGTTACGCTAACTGGGCCGGTCTGATAAAGTTTTCCATCGAATTTTTGATGCTTAGACCATAAAATTTGTTTCTTATCCAAATCAACATAAGAAAGTACATAGTATTGGCCTTCCGTAGGTACTGGATCATCTGCTACAACTACACCCATTGTTAAAACTGCGAAAGCAGCTGTGCCGGCAATATTACCAATCCGTTTTCCCAAAGAAGGCTGTTGTCCTAAGACCTGGATGACCAGAACCTTAGATGTGCCTAACACAGGCTTGAGATGGTCAGTTAGGCGATCTGTAATATCAATATCTACAGGTTGATAGTTATTGCTTAACGCATAACGCCCATGGCTGGCTTTAAAACTCTTTTGAAGCAGCAGTTGGATACTTGCACCATCCAGATCAGTAATTGCAGGTTGGTTGGCTGCCAAAACAGGATAAGTGCCTAAATATTCAGGTTGCGACTCTAAAGTATTACGTTTTTTATAAGTCTGAATGGTACGCTTTTCAAAGAAACCGCAATGTGTTGGCTGGAAGGTTTTGGTCACTTGAACCGCATTCTGGTTTAACTGTTTTACCAATGATTGAGATATTGCTTCGGCAGTACGATTAGATTGATCCAGTAAAATATGACTGTCACCAAGTTCTTTACGTAGTAGGCAGGCATCTGTCAAGATAGCCACAGGTTGGGTTTTAAATTCTTTTTGAATTCTTGCAAAGTAATCAGATTGTGGTGCTTTTGGTGTGCTGGCACATCCTACCAAGCTTAGACTCAGAACTGTAAATGCTAAATATTTTTTCATAATTATTTTAAATTTATATTTAATATTCAACTTTATCATAAATAAGGCTATGTGTATTTTACAAAACTTTGAATGAATAGTTCGCAATAAAGAAACCCCGCAATAAGCGGGGTTTTCTGTCTCGAATTATTTAAGAATTAAACACGTTCGATAATGGTCGCGATACCTTGACCAAGACCGATACACATCGTCGCAAGACCGATTTGCGTATCTTGTTGCTCCATTACGTTTAGCAATGTCGTCGTGATACGCGCGCCAGAACAACCAAGCGGGTGACCCAACGCAATCGCGCCACCGTTATGGTTCACGATGTCTTGCTTGTCATAAATGCCTAAGCCTTTAAGAACAGACAGACCTTGTGCAGCAAAAGCTTCGTTTAACTCAACAGTTTGCATATCTTCAATGGTCAGACCAGCACGTTTCAACGCTTTTTGAGTTGCTGGAACAGGGCCATAACCCATGATCGCAGCGTCACAACCTGCAACCGCCATAGAGCGAATCACAGCACGTGGTTTCAAACCAAGCGCTTGAGCACGTTCAGCAGACATTAACAGCATTGCAGATGCACCGTCAGACAATGCTGAAGATGTTGCAGCAGTCACTGTCCCGCCTTTAGGGTCAAATACTGGACGTAAAGCACGGAAAGTTTCGATGTTGGCATCCGGACGGATCACTTCATCGATATCGCACAGAACTTTATAACCGTCAGCATTATGACCTTCAATGCCTACGATCTCGTTCTGGAACAGACCATTTTCAGTCGCAGCCCAGGCACGGCGGTGAGATTCCACACCAAACGCATCCTGTTCTTCACGAGTAATGCCGTTCATGCGACCTAGCATTTCAGCAGTCAGGCCCATCATATTTGATGCTTTTGCGTAGTGCTTAGATGCAGCAGGGTTCAGGTCGATGCCGTGCATCATACCTACGTGGCCCATATGCTCTACACCACCGATGATGAAGATATCACCCTGGTTAGTCGCAATCTGTGCAGCCGCAGTGTGGATTGCCTGCATAGAAGAACCACACAGACGGTTAACCGTTTGACCTGCAACAGTCTTAGGAAGGTCAGCTAACAATGCGATGTTACGCGCAATGTTCATCCCTTGTTCCAGAGTCTGGTTCACACAGCCCCAGATCACATCTTCGACTTCATTCGGATCGAATTCATTACGAACCATCAACGCACGGATAAGTTCAGCTGACATGCTGTCGGCACGTACATTGCGGAACATACCGTTTTTCGATTTGCCCATGGCAGTACGTACGCCATCAACAATCACAACGTCACGTGGATTTAAAGTAGCCATTCACGTCACTCCTTAACCGTAGAATTTTTTGTTGTTAGCAGCCATGTCGCGCAATGATTGCGGCGCTTCATAAGCCTTACCTAAGTGCGCGTATTTGTCGCAAAGTGCAACATACTCAGCTACACCAGTTTGGTCGATATAACGGCATGGACCACCACGGAATGGAGGGAAGCCTACACCCATGATCATCGCCATATCTGCTTCAGCCGGAGTTGCAACAATGTTGTCTTCCAGGCAACGAACAGTTTCGTTACAGAAAGCCAGCATCATACGGTCAATGATCTCTTGAGGATCAAATTCACGTTTTTCAGCAGTTGCAACAGATGCCACAAGTTCGTATGCGGTTGGATCAACCACTTTGGCTTTTTTGCCTTTACGGTCAAGTTCGTATTTGTAGAAACCAACGTCATTCTTTTGACCCAGACGGTTGTTTTCGTACATCACTTGGATTGAACCTTTGAAATCAGGTTTCATACGATCCGGGAAGCCTTCAGCCATGACTTCTGCACCGTGAACGCCAGTATCGATACCGACCACGTCCATCAGGTAAGCAGGGCCCATAGGCCAGCCGAATTTTTCCATCACTTTGTCGATTTGCTGGAAGTCAGCACCATCTTTCAGTAACAGGTCAAATGCACCGAAGTAAGGGAACAGTACGCGGTTTACCAGGAAGCCCGGGCAGTCATTCACTACGATTGGTGTTTTACCCATTTTCTGAGCAAGAACAACAGTCGTTGCAATCGCTTCAGCAGAAGTCTTCTCACCACGAATCACTTCCACCAATGGCATCATGTGTACCGGGTTAAAGAAGTGCATACCCACGAAGTTCTCTGGACGTTCCAGATTTTCAGCCAGACGCGTGATTGAAATCGTAGACGTGTTCGACGCAATAATTGTGTTTTCACGTACTTTAGATTCAGTTTCTTTCAGTACGATGCCTTTCACTTTCGGGTTTTCGGTTACTGCTTCGATCACGATGTCAACTTCTTTAAACTCGTCATAGCTTAAAGTAGGACGGATGCGAGCAAGGGTTTCACCCATTTGCGCCGGCTTCATCTTCTTGCGTTCAACCTGCTTGGTCAGCAGTTTGTTTGCTTCAGACATACCCAGTGCAAGTTGCTGGTTACCGATGTCTTTCATGATGATTGGAGTGCCTTTGCTTGCCGCCTGGTAAGCAATACCACCACCCATGATCCCTGCGCCTAGAACGGCAGCTTGGTTCACAGGATGTGCACCTTGTTCATATTTCTTAGAAGTTTTCTTCACCACCTGGTCGTTCAGGAACAGACCGATTAACGCACCCGCTTGTGGAGTTACCGCAGCTTTCGCAAAGCCTTGAGCTTCAACTTTTAACGCTTCATCACGGTGTAAGCTTGCACCTGCCTGAAGGGAATCAAGCAATAGTTTTGGCGCCGGGTATTGAGCAGGGTTTGCTTTTGCAAGAACCGCACCTTTCGCCGTATTGAACGCCATCATTTGCTCAAGCATGTTCAGCTTGATTGGATCCAGTTTTTCCTGGCGTTTTGCCTGCCAGTCTAAACGGCCATGGATCGCCTGTTTCACCAGGTCAATCGCAGCATCTTTCAGTTTGTCTGCAGCCACAACCGCATCAACAGCACCATCTTTCAGTGCAGCAGCCGGTTTTTTCGGAGTAGCCATGGCCATCCATTCAACTGCATTGTCGATACCGATCAGACGGCTTAAACGAACCGTACCACCGAAACCAGGGAAGATACCAAGTTTGATTTCAGGCAGGCCGACTTGCGCCTGTTCTGACATCACACGGTAGTCACAGACTAAGCACATCTCGAAACCGCCACC